>NZ_JBGLYK010000240.1:0-7989 GCF_047304025.1 Pseudomonas sp. Pseusp97
CTGATCGCCATCGGCGCGCTCGCCGCCGCGCTGGTCGCCGGCGGCCTGGCCCTGGCCTTCGGCTTGATTCCAGCTTTCCATTCCGCGCCGGTGGGCACCCTGGAAGCGCCGGCAAGCCCGGAAGTGGCTCGTGATCTCAAGCGCCCGGACGCGCTGATCGAGAGCGCCTCCCTGAGCCAACTGCCCAAGGCCGTGCTGGAAGTGCCGCTGCTGCGCGACGTGCTCACCGAGGACTTCGTCTTCTACTACGAGAACAACGCCGACCGACTGGGCCTGACCGGCACCCTGCGGCGCATCGTCTACGAACACGACCTGACTCTGAAGGACAGTGTGATAGAGGAACTGCTCGACCAGCCGGCCCAGGTCGCCCTGTGGCGCGGCGCCGACGGCCGCCTGCGCGACTTCATGGTCGTGCTCAAGCGCGGCGGCCTCGCCAAGGTCCTGGAGCCGCTGGCCAAGGTGGCGGCCGACGACACCCAGCTGAAGAAGGTCTCGGAAATCCAGGTGAAGGGCAGCGCCACACCGGTGTACAGCCTGCGCTACGGCGCCGAAAAGACCCTGCTGTTCGTTTCCCGTGGCGACCAGATGCTGGTCCTGTCGAACCCGAAGATGCTCTTCCCCCATCCGGACTACGACAACCTGGGCGAGCCCGATGCCGCCGTTGCCAAGGATCTGGGCACTGCGCTGGAAGGCGAGCCGCTGTTCGCCAAGGACTTCTCCCTCGAGCCGCGCGGCGATCTGAAGCAACGCATCACCCTGGGTGCCGGTGTGCTCGCCATGGGCTATCAGCGCTTCATCCCGACTTTCGCCGGCGTGCGCTTCGAGCAGGGCAAGGACGGCTGGCACAGCTACCTGGCGCTCAATGAAGTCGCGCGCCAGCCGGATCTGGACTTCGCCCCCGTCTGGCAGGCCATGCCCATGGGCGCCAGCGCCTGCGTCGCGCTGCCGGTCACGCCGGGCCTGTACGACAACATGCTGGTGAAGCTGGGCGCCGAGCAGAAAATGGCCGCGGCCTTCTCCGAACACCTGTCCGGCGCAGCCGGCCTGTGCTGGTACCCGGACTCGCGCCTGCACTCGCCGTTGCTCGCGGTGAAGCTCGACGCGGCCGCCAGCCCCGAGCTGGACGAGGAGCTGGGCAAGCTGTTCGGCAGCATGATCGGCGCCTACGAGGCCAATGTGGAAGGCGGTGCCTTCGAGGTGGAAAGCCGCACCGAGGGCGATGGCCGCCTCTGGCAGCGCCAGGTCAGCTCGCGCTTCGGCCAGTACCCGGCCAGCGAGGCGGAGAATCCCGACCAGGTCAGCGGCAACGGCTTCTTCCGCGTCGGCCTGCTGCGCGACGGCAACACCCTGCTGTTCTCCATCGATGACAAGCTGCTCGACAAGGCCCGCAACACCCTGGCCAAGCGCTATCCGCCGCTGGCCGACGTGCTGCCCAAGGACGCCCTGGTGCCCGCGTACCTGGCGCCCAAGACGCTGTCCGAACTGCTGCAGCGCGAGACCCTCGACAGCCTGCCCCAGGACATCGAGCCGGTATTCCGCAACGCCGCCGACACGCTGCTCCTGCCGCGCCTGAAGACCCTTGCCGGCAACGGCTCCTACGCCCTGACCCTGCCGGCCGGCAGCGAGCCCGGCGGTGAGTGGGAGTGGCTGCCGCTGGAATGGAAGGCGCTGTGATCCGAAGGCCTTTCACGCTGCTCGCAGGTCTGCTCGTCGCCACGCTGGCGCACGCGGTCGAGCCTGCGCTGGATGCCCAGCAGACCCAGGTGTTCCGCGCCTGGTTCGTGCGCATCGCCGAGGAGCAGCTGCGCCGCGGACCGAACCCGCGCTGGTACCAGCAGGACTGCGCCGGCCTCGTGCGCTTCGCCGCCAACGAGGCGCTGAAGGTGCACGACGCCAAGTGGCTGCGCGCCAACGGCATGTCCAACCGCTACCTGCCGCCGGAGCTGGAACTCTCCGACGCGCAGCGCAACCTCGCGCAGACCTGGCAGCAGGGCGGCGGCAAGACCGGCCCCTACGTCAACGCGATCAAACTCATTCAGTACAACAGCCAGCTCGTCGGCCGCGACCTCAACCAGGCACGGCCCGGCGACCTGATGTTCTTCGACCAGGGCGATGACCAGCATCTGATGATCTGGATGGGCCGCGACATCGCTTATCACACCGGCACTCGTACGGCGACCGACAACGGCATGCGCTCGGTCAGCCTGCAACAACTCATGACATGGAAGGACACCCGATGGATACCCGACGAATCCAATCCCAACTTTATCGGCGTCTATCGCTTGTCCTTCCTGACCCGATGAACGCGCTGCGCGGCATTGCCGCTGCCATGGCGTGCGCCGGCCTGCTCGCCGCCGCGCCGGCGATCGTGCGGGCGGACGACGACGTTCCGGCGAGCGGCTACTCGCCCATGGCGGGCGAGTCGTTCTTCCTGCTCGCCGACTCGAGCTTCGCGTCCGACGAGGTGGCCAAGGTGCGCCTGGAAGCGCCGGGCCGCGACTACCGTCGCTACCGCATGGAGCCCTACGGCGGTGCGGACATCCGCGTCTACCGCATCGACCAGCCGCTGGACTTCCTCAAGCGCCAGAAGAACCTGCACCGGGTGCTGTCCGAAGGGCAGTTCAAGGGCGAGGGCCTGTCCAACACCCTGGCCTATCTGTGGGACAACTGGTACCGCAAGTCGCGTCGGGTGATGCAGCGGACCTTCTCCTACGAGTCGCGCCAGCAGGTCACCGAAGTGGTGCCCGAGCTGAAGATGGGCAACGCCATCGCTGCGCCGACGCCCTACGACGCGCAGCCGCAGTACGCGCCGATTCCCGGCCTGCCGATGGTCAGCCAGTTCCGCTATCCGCTGTGGGATGCCAAGCCGATCCAGCCGCCGAAGGAAGTCACCCTGGCCGGCTCCTCCAGCGAGTTCATCAACGTCGCTCCGGGCAACGTCTACGTGCCGCTGGGCAAGCTGAAGCCCGGCCTGTACCTGGTCGAAGCGCTGGTCGGCAAATACCGCGCAACCACCGTGGTGTTCGTCTCCAACAGCGTCGCGGTGAGCAAGATCGCCGGCAATGAACTGCTGGTGTGGACCGCGCGCAAGCATGAAGGCACGCCGGTGGGCGGCGCCAAGGTGCTGTGGACCGACGGCCTGGGGGTGATGAGCAGCGGCAGCAGCGACGCCGACGGCCTGCTGCGCCTGCAGCACGTCAGCCCCGAGCGTTCCTTCGTGATCGGCGAGGACGAGGAGGGCGGCGTCTTCGTCTCCGAGAACTTCTATTACGACAGCGAAATCTACGACACCAAGCTCTACGCCTTCACCGACCGCCCGCTGTACCGTCCGGGCGACTGGGTGTCGCTGAAGATCGTCGGCCGCGAGTTCAAGAACTCCCGCGAGTCGCAGTCGCCGCAGAGCGCGCCGCTGCGCCTGTCGGTGATCGACGCCGCCGGCACCACGCTGCAGACCCTGGACCTCAAGTACGACGCCAGGAGCGGCACCAACGGCCGCTTCCAGCTGCCGGCCAACGCCGTGGCCGGCGGCTACGAGCTGCGCTTCGACTATCGCGACCAGACCTACAGCAGTGCCTTCCGTGTCGCCGAGTACATCAAGCCGCACTTCGAGATTTCCCTCGATCTGGCCAAGCCGGACTTCAAGACCGGCGAGCCGGTGAAGGGCAACCTGATCCTGCTCTACCCGGACGGCAAGCCGGTGGCCAACGCGCGCCTGGAGTTGAGCCTGCGCGCGCAGCAGTTGTACATGGTGGACAACGAACTGCAGTACCTCGGGCAGTTCCCCGTTGAGCTGAGCAGCGCACAGATCACCACCGACGACCAGGGCCGCGCTGCGCTGGACCTGCCGGCGGCGGAGAAACCCAGCCGCTACATGCTTACCGTGTTCGCCAGCGATGGCGCTGCGTATCGGGTGAAGACCAGCAAGGAAATTCTCATCGAGCGTGGCGCCGCGCGCTACCGCGTGAGCGCGCCGCAGCGCTTCAGCGCCGCCGGCGACAAGGTCGAGTTCAGCTACGCCGCCGAACAGCAGACGCAGATCCAGCCGGCCGCCTATCGCTGGCTGCGCCTGGAAGACCGCAGCAGCGGTGACGGTGCAGTGGAAAGCGGCAAGTTCGCCATCACCTTCGACAAGCCCGGCACCTACAGCGTCGAGCTGCGCGACAAGGCCGGCCAATTGCTTGGCGGCACCGGCCACTCGGTCAGCGGCGATGGCGTGAAGGCCGTGCCGGGCACCGTGGAAATCGTCCTCGACAAGGCCGAGTACAAGGCCGGCGAAGAGGCGCTGGCGCTGATCACCTTCCCCGAACCGGTGGACGATGCTCTGCTATCGCTGGAGCGCGACAAGGTCGAGGCCACCGCGCTGCTGTCCAAGGGCGGCGACTGGCTGAAGCTGGAAAAGCTCAACCCGACCCAGTACCGCGCGCGTATCCCGGTGAAGGCCGAGTTCTCGCCGAACCTGACCTTCTCCGTGCTCTACACCCGCAGCGGCGACTACAGCTTCCAGAACGCCGGCATCAAGGTAGCGGTGCCGCAGGTGGAGATTGCCGTCAGCACCGACAAGGAGCGCTACGAGCCGGGCGAGACGGTCACCGTCAATCTCGACACCACCTACGCCGGCAAGCCTGTCTCCAGCCACCTCACCGTGAGCGTGGTGGACGAGATGATCTACGCGCTGCAGCCGGAAATCGCGCCGGGCATCGACCAGTTCTTCTACCACCCGCGCCGCAACAACGTGCGCACCAGCGCGAGCCTCGCGTTCATCAGCTACGACGTGGCACTGCCCGGTACGCCCAGCGCGCCCGGCCGCGCCAACCGCAGCGAGCGGGGCGTGAAGGTATTGGAGCGCCCGCGCCGCGAGGAAGTCGACACCGCCGCCTGGGAGCCGGAGCTGGTTTCCGACGCCAACGGCAAGGCCCAGTTCAAGTTCCGCATGCCCGACTCCCTGACCCGCTGGCGCATCACCGCCCGCGCCATGGATGACCAGGGGCAGGTGGGCCAGAAGAAGCAGTTCATCCGCTCCGAGAAGCCGCTGTACCTGAAGTGGAGCGGCCCGAAACGCTTCCGCGCTGGCGATGCGCCGGACCTTGGCCTGTTCGTCTTCAACCAGGGCGAGCAGGACACCAAGGCCGAACTGCTGGTCCGCGCCAATGGCGCCGAGAAGCCCCAGGCGCTGGCCCTCAAGCGCGGGGTCAACTACATCGCCCTGCCGCAGCAGCCGCTCAACGATGGCGACTGGAGCGTCGAGCTGCGCCAGGACGGCCAGGTGCGAGACAGCATCCGCGTGCACTTCAGCCTGGTGGCTGACAGCTGGCAGGTCCTGCAATCCAGGCCGCTGCAGGTCAACGCGCAGAACACCCCGCTGCAATTGCCCGCGGATGCCCGCGATGTCAGCCTGCGTCTGGACGATAGCGCCCAGGCCCTGCTGCGCGGCAATCTCGACTCGCTGCTCGACTACCCCTGGGGTGGCGTGGAGCAGACCGCCAGCCAGCTGCTGCCGCTGAGCGTTGCCTATCCGATGCTGGCGGGCGGCGAGCCGCGCGTGCGCGATCGCCTGCGCCTGATCATGCAGACCAGCCGCCTGCGCCTGGTGCAGATGGCCGGCCCGGATGCCTACTTCACCTGGTGGGGCGGCGAAGACAACGATGCCTTCCTCACCGCCTACGCCTACTACGCCGACTGGCATGCCAGCCGCGCGCTGGAAATCCAGCTGCCGCCGGACCACTGGCAGCGCGTGCTGGAACTGTACTCGGCGCGTGCCAGCGCCACGCCGCTGCTGCAGCGCGCGCTGATCCTGGCCTTCGCCCGCGACATGAAGTTGCCGGTGCAGACCCTGGTCAGCGGCCTGCTGACCGATCTGGAGAATGCCGGCGCCGGCGAGGCGGCGAAGTCGGTGAACGACTTCGACAGCGATGACAGCCTGGTCATGGGCCGGCCGGACTCCGAACTGGGTCTGGCGGTGGCGCGCGTGCTGACGGCCAGCCTGGCCGAGCAGAATAAAGTCGCGCTGCCTTCCGGATTCGCCAAGCAACTGGATGGCGCGCGCCTGAAGCTGAATACCAGCGACCAGCCGTTCGCCCGCGCCGTGCAGCTCTACAGCGGCACCGTGGACGCCAGCCGCGCCCGCGCATTGCTGCAGAGCCTGGCGCCGCAGCAATCCACCATCGAACGCGCGCTGGCGCTGACCTGGATGCAGCGCGCCGTGGCCGATGCGCCGGCTGCCGAGCTGCCCAGGCCGGTCGCAGACTGGAAGGAAAGCCACAGCACCACCGGCGACGCCTTCTGGCAATGGCAGGGCAAGGAGGTGCCCGCGCAGCTGGACCTGAGCGCCGCGCCTTCGCGTCCGCTCAACGCTTCCGTGACCTTCCGCAGCGCCGAAGCGCCGGCCAGCCAGCTACCGGTGACCATCAAGCGCCGCCTGCTGCGCCTGGTGCCCGGGGAAGACGCCTTCGCCTTCAGCGCCGAGGCACTGGGCGACAAGCCGCTGTCCAGCGACGAGCTGTATCTGGACGAAGTGACCCTGACCACCGATCAGGCGCAAGCCCTGCGCTACGGCATGCTGGAAGTGCCGCTGCCGCCGGGCGCGGACGTCGAGCGCACCACCTGGGGCCTGCAGATCAGCGGCCTGGGCGGCGTCGAGGCGACCAGCCTGGAGCGCGCGCGCAACGAGCCGGGCGACCTGTTCTACGGCGTGCCGGTGGACACCCTGGGCGGCGAGCTGCGCTTCCGTCATCTGGTCCGCTTCTCGCAGAAGGGCGAGTTCGTCCTGCCGCCGGCGCGCTACCAGCGCCTCTATGCGCCGCAGGAACAGGCGCTGGAGCAGCAGCCGGCCCTGGCGAAGATCAAGGTCCAGTAATGCGCGCGCGCTTCGCCGGGCTGATCCTGCTGTTGCCGCTCTGCGCCCTCGGGGCGCAGGAGTCGGCGCAGCTGGCCTGGCGCACTGCGCAGGGCGATGAACTGCTGCGGCTGGGGTCGCAACAGGTGCTCGACCGCCAGCCGCTTCCCGCCGACCTGCGTGCGCCACTGGGCAGCCTGTGGAAACTGTTCGTCTATTCCTGGCTGAGCGATACCGGCCAGCAGGAACCGGCCTATCAGTGCCGCGGCGAGAGCAAGGAAGAGGTCTATTGCTGTTCGGCCGGGCAGAGCATCGAGCGCGACGCGGCGCTGGTGAAATCCTGCGGCCTGTACTTCCAGCCGCAGCGCCTGGGCATCGACGGTTCTGGCTGGCGGCAGTACTGGCAGGCGCGGCATGCGCCGGCCTGGATCGCCCAATTGGACGAGCTGGCGCCGCAGACTGAGGTGCCGGTCGCCGAGCTGCTCGATCAGCTGCAACACCTGCCAGCCCAGGAGCAGGCGCGAAAGGTGTTGCTCGATGTCAGCCTTGCCGCCGACGACGGGCGCGCTCCTGCTGCCCTGGGTGGACGCCTGCGGGTGAAGACCTGGAGCTGGGACGAAGGCGGGCGGCGAGAGGGTGGCTTCGCCGGCTGGCTGGTCGACGGTACGCCGGTCTGGGCGCGCGGCCCCGGCACCAGCAAGACGGTGCTGGCCAGGTACGGCAACGCCATCGGTGCCGCGCTGCCGGCGCCGTGGCCCAGCGATCCGGGGCGTTGCGTCGAGGTCGGGCTGTTCAGCCGCTATCCGCTGAAAGAGGTCTACGACGCGCGTAACCAGCCCGCCGCCGAAGGACTGCTGACGGGTCGACAGAATGTGCTGTTCGCCAATGGCGTTCGACTGGACGTGAACAGCAGCGGCGACCTTTTCCTTGAGCGCGATGGGCAGGGGCCGCGCCTGACTGCCCGCCTGTCCCGCGAGGAATACGTCGCCCGCGTGCTCGACCGCGAAGCCTCTGCCACGCCGCCGGAAGCGGCCAAGGCGCTGGCGGTGACCATCCGCACTTACCTGTTGCAGAACGGCGCCCCGCGCGGCGACTGCCTGAGCATCGACGACAGCAGCCAGCGCCAGCGCGTGGCGCCGTTCTGCAACAGGTAAGTG
>NZ_JBGLYK010000241.1:0-7837 GCF_047304025.1 Pseudomonas sp. Pseusp97
GCGCCGCCCTGTCGTCCTTCCAGCCCGCGCTCCTGCTGCTGGTCGTCGCGCTGGGCCTGGGGCAGGCGACTACCGGCGTTCGCGCCCCCACGCACCAGTTGCTGGAACGTCTCGCCGCGCACCTGGCCGATCGCGACCAGCCGTATCAGCGTGGACAGTGGGCCGGCCAGCCGGACGCCTGACCCACCGATTCGTTCGGATTTCCGAACGAGAATTGCCCGGATATCCGGATGACCGAACGCGGCGTCGTTTCACCCCGCCCATCCATCCAATATTAATCCTTACAATTCAATCATTTAACCAAAAACTCAAAGCTTGGCACGGAGCCTGCTCTGCTCCACCTCGAACATGCGACCGGCCTGGAGTGAGCCTCGCCGGCGCTGGACTGAATAACAAACACAACCAGTCGAGGTAGTCTCCATGCGTTTCGCACCCCGTGCGTTGGGCGTCGCCATTGTCGCAGCCCTGCTCGCCACTCCCGTCGTCGCCGAAGAACTCACCGGTACCCTGAAGAAGATCAAGGAATCCGGCACCATCGTCCTCGGCCACCGTGACGCCTCCATCCCCTTCTCCTACCTCGGCAGCGATCCGCGCCAGCCGGAAGGTTATTCCCACGACCTGCAGATCAAGGTCGTCGAAGCCCTGAAGAAGGAGCTCAACGCTCCCGACCTGAAGGTGCGCTACAACCTGGTGACCTCCCAGACCCGTATCCCGCTGGTGCAGAACGGCACCGTGGACATCGAGTGCGGCTCCACCACCAACAACCTCGAGCGCCAGAAGCAGGTCGACTTCTCCGTTGGCATCTTCGAGGTCGGCACCCGCCTGCTGACCAAGACCAGCTCGGGCATCAACGACTTCCCGGACCTCAAGGGCAAGAACGTGGTGACCACCGCCGGCACCACCTCCGAGCGCCTGCTCAAGCAGATGAACGCCGACCAGAAGATGGGCATGAACATCATCTCGGCCAAGGACCATGGCGAGTCCTTCCTGATGCTCGAATCCGGCCGCGCCGTGGCCTTCATGATGGACGACGCGCTGCTCTACGGCGAAATGGCCAAGGCCAAGAAGCCCGACGACTGGCACGTGGTCGGCAAGCCGCAGTCCTACGAGATCTACGCGTGCATGGTGCGCAAGGGCGACGCACCGTTCAAGAAGGTGGTCGACAAGGCCATTTCCGACACCTTCGCCTCGGGTGAGGTCAACAAGATCTACGACAAGTGGTTCATGCAGCCCATCCCGCCGAAGAACCTGAATCTCAATTTCCCGATGAGTGATGAGCTCAAGAAGCTGATCGCCAATCCGACCGACAAGTCTGCCGAGCAGATGTAACGGTCGCGCGCGGCTGCGCCCACAAGGCGTAGCCACGCGGGGGATCGGGAGCGCCAGCCATGTGCTCCCGAGCCCACTACTCCAATGATGACGATGCCGGAACATCCGCTACCCGCGGATGGCGGGAGCCCTTGCGCCCGCATCCGGCCTCGAACACACCGTGAAATGTCTTACCCGAGGGGAAACCCGTCATGGATTACAACTGGGACTGGGGCGTGTTCTTCAAGTCCACCGGGATCGGCGACGAACGCTACCTGGACTGGTACATCACCGGCCTGGGCTGGACCATCGCCGTCTCGCTCGCGGCCTGGGTCATCGCCCTGGCGCTCGGCTCGCTGCTGGGCGTGATGCGCACCCTGCCCAACCGCTGGCTGTCGGGCATCGCCACCGCCTACGTGGAGCTGTTCCGCAACGTGCCGCTGCTGGTGCAGCTGTTCATCTGGTACTTCCTGGTGCCGGATTACCTGCCGCAGCCGCTCCAGGACTGGTTCAAGCTGGGCATCGCCCCGGAAACCTCGGCCTTCCTCAGCGTCGTCGTGTGCCTGGGCCTGTTCACCGCCGCGCGGGTCTGCGAGCAAGTGCGCACCGGCATCCAGGCGCTGCCCAAGGGCCAGCTCGCCGCCGCCAGCGCCGTGGGCTTCCGCCTGCCGTCGATCTACCGCCACGTGCTGCTGCCCCAGGCCTTCCGGATCATCATTCCGCCGCTGACCTCGGAATTCCTCAACGTCTTCAAGAACTCCTCGGTGGCCTCGCTGATCGGCTTGATGGAGCTGCTGGCGCAGACCAAGCAGACCGCCGAATTCAGCGCCAACCTGTTCGAGGCCTTCACCCTCGCCACCGCGATCTACTTCACCCTGAACATGAGCCTGATGCTGATCATGCGCATGGTCGAGAAGAAAGTCGCCGTGCCGGGCCTGATTTCCGTGGGAGGTAAATGATGGACTTCAGCCAGATCGTCCCCGCCCTCCCCGGTCTCTGGGAAGGCATGCTCACCACCCTGCAGCTGATGGCGCTGGGCGTGCTGGGCGGCGTGGTGCTGGGCACCATCCTGGCGCTGATGCGGCTGTCGAGCAGCAAGCTGCTGTCGAACATCGCCGGCTTCTACGTGAACTACTTCCGCTCGATCCCGCTGCTGCTGGTGATCACCTGGTTCTACTTCGCGGTGCCGTTCATCCTGCGCTGGATCACCGGCCAGGATACCCCCGTGGGCGCGTTCACCTCATGCCTGGTGGCCTTCATGATGTTCGAGGCGGCGTACTACTGCGAGATCGTCCGCGCCGGCATCCAGGCCATCCCCAAGGGCCAGATCGGCGCGTCCTACGCGCTGGGCATGACCTACGGCCAGTCCATGCGCCTGATCATCCTGCCCCAGGCGTTCCGCAAGATGACCCCGCTGCTGCTGCAGCAGAGCATCATCCTGTTCCAGGACACTTCGCTCGTGTACTCGGTGGGCCTGATGGACTTCCTCAACGCCGCCCGCTCCCGCGGCGACATCATCGGCCAGCCCCATGAGTTCCTGATCTTCGCCGGTCTCGTCTACTTCGTCATCAGCTTCGCCGCGTCCTTCGGCGTGAAGCGCCTGCAGAAAAGGTTAACCGTATGATCTCCATCGATAACGTCAGCAAGTGGTATGGCGACTTCCAGGTGCTCACCGACTGCAACACCAAGGTGTCCAAGGGTGAAGTGGTGGTGGTCTGCGGGCCGTCCGGCTCGGGCAAGTCGACCCTGATCAAGTGCGTCAACGCGCTGGAGCCGTTCCAGAAGGGCGACATCACCGTCGACGGCACCTCCATCGCCAACCCCAAGACCGACCTGCCGAAACTGCGCTCGCGGGTCGGCATGGTGTTCCAGCACTTCGAGCTGTTCCCGCACCTGACCATCACCGAGAACCTCACCATCGCCCAGCGCAAGGTGCTGGGGCGGAGCAAGGAAGAGGCGATGGACAAGGGCATGAAGCTGCTCGACCGCGTCGGCCTCAAGGCCCACGCGCACAAGCATCCCGGCCAGCTCTCCGGCGGCCAGCAGCAGCGCGTGGCGATCGCCCGCGCGCTGGCCATGGACCCGATCGTCATGCTGTTCGACGAACCGACCTCGGCGCTCGACCCGGAGATGGTCAACGAGGTGCTCGACGTGATGGTCCAGCTCGCCCACGAAGGCATGACCATGATGTGCGTGACCCACGAGATGGGCTTTGCGCGCAAGGTCGCCGACCGGGTGATCTTCATGGACCGCGGGCAGATCGTCGAGGACTGCCCGAAGGAGGAGTTCTTCGGCGACCTGCAGAACCGCGCCGAACGCACCCAGCAGTTCCTCGCCAAGATCCTGCCGCACTGATTCAGGTTCGCTGATCCACCCGAGCGCCCCGGTTCGCCGGGGTGCTCGACCTCACCGCAAGTACAAGAATAAATAAGGAAGTCCAATGCGCGTGTTCCACTTCAGCAAGCTGCCCCTGGGCGTCGCGATCCTCGCGGCGAGTTCTTCGGTGTTCGCCGTCACCCTCGACGGCGGCGCGGTCGCCGCGCCGGACCAGTACGGCGCCAAGGTCGCCGCCGATATCCTCAAGAAGGGCGGCAACGCCGTCGACGCCGCGGTCGCCACCGCCTTCACCCTCGCCGTCACCTACCCCGAAGCCGGCAATATCGGCGGCGGCGGCTTCATGACCCTGTACGTCGAGGGCAAGCCGTACTTCCTCGACTATCGCGAGATCGCCCCCAAGGCGGCGACCAGGACCATGTACCTGAACGACAAGGGCGAGGTGATCGAGAACCTCAGCCTGGTCGGCGCCAAGGCCGCCGGCGTGCCGGGTACCGTGATGGGGCTGTGGGAAGCGCACAAGCGCTTCGGCAAGCTGAAGTGGAGCGAGCTGCTGACCCCGGCCATCGGCTACGCGCAGAGCGGCTTCAAGGTCGCCGACCAGCAGTACCAGTACCGCCAGGACGCCATCGCGCTGTTCAACGGCAAGACCAACTTCGGCGACTACTTCGGCACCATGAAACCGGGCGAAGTATTCAAGCAGCCCGAGCTGGCGAAGACCCTGGAGCGCATTGCCGACAAGGGCCCGGACGACTTCTACAAGGGCGAGACCGCCAAGTTGCTGGTCGCGCAGATGAAGCAGGACGGCGGCCTGATCAGCGCAGACGACCTCTCCAGCTACGAAGCCAAGTGGCGCGAGCCGATGCGCATCGACTGGCAGGGCAACACCCTCTACACCGCGCCGCTGCCCAGCTCCGGCGGCATCGCCCTGGCCCAGCTGATCGGCATCAAGGAACAGCGCGCCGCCGACTTCAAGGGCGTCGAACTGAACTCCGCGAGGTACATCCACCTGCTCGCGGAAATCGAGAAGCGCGTGTTCGCCGACCGCGCCGACTACCTGGGCGACCCGCAGTTCTCCAAGGTGCCGGTGGCCCAGCTGACCGATGCGAAGTACATCGCCAAGCGCGCCAAGGAAGTGAACCCGGACGCCATCTCGGAAACCGAGAAGGTCCGTCCCGGCCTGGAAACGCACCAGACCACGCACTTTTCCATCGTCGACAAGGACGGCAACGCCGTCAGCAACACCTACACCCTCAACTGGGACTTCGGCAGCGGCGTGGTGGTCAAGGGCGCCGGCTTCCTGCTCAACGACGAAATGGACGACTTCAGCTCCAAGCCCGGCGTAGCCAACGCCTTCGGCGTGGTGGGCAGCGACGCCAACGCCATCGAGCCGGGCAAGCGCATGCTCTCCTCCATGAGCCCGAGCATCGTCACCCGCGACGGCCACGTCAGCCTGGTGCTGGGCACCCCCGGCGGCTCGCGGATCTTCACCTCGATCTTCCAGGTGCTGAACAACGTCTACGACTACAAGCTGCCCCTGGAGAAGGCAGTCGCCGCGCAGCGCGTGCATCACCAGCTGCTGCCCAAGGACACCATCTACTACGACGCATACGCGCCGCTCACCGGCAAGGTTGCCGACGAGCTCAAAGCCATGGGCTACACCCTGGAAGACCAGGGCTGGAACATGGGTGACATCCAGGCCATCCGTGTCAACGGCAAGGCCCTGGAAACCGCCTCCGATCCGCGCGGCCGCGGCGTCGGCATGGTGGTCAAACCCTAAGCCTGCGGACGCGCACCGTGTGGTACCCGAGCCAGTCCATCGCCGCCCCCCGGCGTTGGGCTGGTTCGGCCCCGGCGACTGTGCTGCAATGCGCTTCCAGCCCACTGCCGCCGCCGCTCACCGTGAAGCCACGCCTCGTGCGCAACTACCTGTTGCCTCTCCTGCTGCTCCTGCTCACCCTGGGCTTCGGCTACGGCGGCTACCTGATCAGCGAAGGCGCCGGGACCCGCAGCCTGATCGAGACTGGCGAACGCCAGCTGGAACTGCACGCCCGCGGCGTGGAAAGCGAGATCAGCCGCTACACCTACCTACCCAGCCTGCTGGAGCTCGAAGGCAGCGTCAGCCGCCTACTGACGGACCCGACGCCGCTGCACCGCGACCGCGTCAACCATTACCTGGAAGGCCTCAACCGCCGCGCCGGCAGCCGCGCCGTGTACCTGCTGGATACCTCCGGCCGGGTGCTCGCCACCAGCAACTGGCAGGACGCCGACAGCTACCTGGGTGAAGACCTGTCCTTCCGCGCCTATTTCCAGGAAGCGGTGAATGGCCGCCCGGGACGCTTCTACGGCATCGGCAGCACCACCGGCGAGCCCGGTTACTACCTCGCCCACGGCCTGGTGCATGGCGGCAGGATCGTCGGCGTGGCGGTGGTCAAGGTGCGCATGGAAGCCCTCGAAGAACGCTGGGAGAAGGCGCGCCTGCAAGCCTTCGTCAGCGACGAGAACGGCATCATCATCCTCTCCAGCGACCCGACCCTGCGCCTGAAGGCCGTACGCCCGCTCAGCGACCAGGACAAGGAACGCCTGGCCCGCAGCCTGCAGTACTACTGGTGGGCACTCAACGAATGGCAGCCGCTGGCGCGCCACGCGCTCGGCGAGGGCGTCGAGGAAATCAGCTTCCCGCCGCCGGGCGAGCACACCGAGGGCCACAAGCCGCTCAGCTACCTGATGCAGACGCGCAGCCTGAGCGACACACCGTGGAACTTCACCCTGCTCACCCCGCTCGCCGACCTGCGCCGCGAAGCGCTGATGCATGGCGTGCTGGCTGCCGTCGGCTTCGCCCTGTTCGCCTTCCTGCTGATTGCCTGGAACGAGCGGCGCAAGGTCATCGCCACCCGCCTCGCCGCCCGCGAGGCGCTGGAGCAGGCCAACAACGCCCTGGAGCGGCGCATTGCCGAGCGCACCGCCGACCTGCGCGCCAGCAACCAGCACCTGCGCGAACAGATCCGCGAACGCCGGCAGGCCGAGGACACCCTGCGCAAGGCTCAGGACCGCCTGGTGCAGGCCGGCAAGCTGGCGGTGATCGGGCAGATGTCCACCAGCATCGCCCACGAACTCAACCAGCCGCTGGCGGCGCTGCGCACCCTGTCGAGCAACAGCGTGCGCTTCCTCGAACGCGGCAAGCTCGACGTCGCCAGCAGCAACCTCGAAGCCATCGCCGAAATGGTCGACCGCATGGGCCGCATCACCGCCAGCCTGCGCGCCTTCGCCCGGCGCGCAGACGACCACGGCCAGGCAACCCTGAGCAAGGCGGTGGACGCCGCGGTGATGGTGTTGCAGGTGCGCCTTGCCGAAGTGCCCGTGACCCTGCACCGCGACTACCCCGACGCGCAGCTGGCCATCGACCAGACGCGCCTGGAACAGATACTGGTCAACCTGATCGCCAACGCCCTCGACGCCATGCGCGCGCAGGACGACCGCCAGCTGTGGCTGGAAGGCCGCAGCGAAGGCGACGGCCACTACCGCCTGGTGGTCCGCGACAACGGCCCCGGCATCCCGCAGGATGCGCGGGTGCACCTGTTCGAACCCTTCTTCACCACCAAGCCCGGCGAACTCGGCCTGGGCCTGGGCCTGACCCTGTCGGCCAGCCTCGCCACCGCCGCCGGCGGCAGCCTCGGCGTGGCCTACCCGGAGGCCGGCGGCACTGCCTTCGAGCTTCACCTGCCGCTGCTGCCCGCCATGGAGACACCCGCATGAGCGACCCATCCCTGCGCGTCCTGATCGTCGAGGATGACCCCCACGTACGCCTTGGCTGCCAGCAGGCGCTGGCCCTGGAAGACATCGAGACCGACAGCGTGGGCAGCGCCGAGGAAGCGTTGAAGAAGGTCGGCGCCGACTTCCCCGGCATAGTCGTCAGCGACATCCGCATGCCCGGCATGGACGGCCTGCAACTGCTGGAGAAGCTCAAGGAGCGCGACCCCAGCCTGCCGGTGGTGCTGATCACCGGCCACGGCGACATCGCCATGGCGGTCAAGGCCATGCGCGACGGCGCCTACGACTTCATGGAAAAGCCCTTCTCCCCCGAGAAGCTGGTGGACACCGCGCGCCGCGCCCTCGCCCAGCGCGCGACCAGTTCCTTGCCGGTGCCGGTCTCGCCTTCGATGAGCACGTTGGCGGAGGTGTCGGCGACGTTGGC
>NZ_JBGLYK010000242.1:0-7828 GCF_047304025.1 Pseudomonas sp. Pseusp97
GACCACCTCGGCCTTGCCGCCGGTCAGGGCGGCCAGCGAATCGTTGGGCAGGGAGCCGACCAGGCTGCGCTGCGGCGCCTGGGCCGCCAGCGCTTCCAGCTTGCCGGCGCGCGACAGCGCCTTCTTCACCTTGCTCACCAGCTGGTCGTTGGAGAACGGCTTGCCGATGAAGTCGGAGACGCCGGCCTGGATCGCCTGCACCACGTTGTCCTTGTCGCCGCGGCTGGTGACCATGATGAAGGGCGTGGTCTTCAGGCTGTCCTGCTCGCGGCACCAGGTGAGCAACTCGATACCCGACATCTCGGGCATTTCCCAGTCGCACAGGATCAGGTCCACCGCCTGGCGGGCGAGGAACTGCTGCGCCTTGCGGCCATTGACCGCTTCTTCGATCTGCAGGCCGGGGAAATGGTCCCGCAGCCCTTTCTTCACCAGGTCACGGATGAACGGAGCGTCATCCACGACCAGCACACTGACCTTGCCCATCGGCATCTCCCGAAAACGATAGGGCGAAGGATAGCCTTGCCGGGTGGCTACATGCCATTGGTGGAGGACCGCTCGGCCATAAAATGACGAACCCGGCGCGTGGCCGGGCTCGTTCTGGTACGGACGTCAGGCTTATTCGGCCTTGTCCGCCTTGCCGGCGGTGCCCTGTACTTCTTCCTTCATGCGGGTCAGGCCGATGTGCCGGACGTCGGTGCCGCGCACCAGGTAGATCACCAGTTCGGCGATGTTGCGCGCGTGGTCGCCGATGCGCTCCAGCGAGCGCAGGGCCCAGATGACGTTGAGCACGCGGGAGATGGCCCGCGGGTCTTCCATCATGTAGGTGACCAGTTCGCGCAGGGCGGTCTTGTACTCGCGGTCGACGGTCTTGTCGTACTGCGCGACCGACAGCGCGAGGTCGGCGTCGAAGCGGGCGAAGGCGTCCAGGGCCTCCTGCACCATCTTGCGTACCTGATTGCCGATGTGGCGCACCTCGACGTAGCCGCGCGGCGACTCGCCTTCCTCGCACAGCTGGATGGCGCGGCGGGCGATCTTCGAGGCTTCGTCGCCGATGCGCTCCAGATCGATCACCGACTTGGAGATGCTGATGATCAGGCGCAGGTCGGAGGCCGCCGGCTGGCGACGGGCGAGGATGCGCAGGCATTCCTCGTCGATGTTGCGCTCCATCTGGTTGATCTGGTCGTCGATCTCGCGCACCTGCTGGGCCAGGCCCGAGTCGGCGTCGATCAGCGCGTTGACCGCGTCGTTGACCTGCTTTTCCACCAGGCCGCCCATGGCCAGCAGGTGGCTGCGCACATCTTCCAGCTCGGCGTTGAACTGCTGCGAGATGTGGTGGGTGAGGCTCTCTTTGTTGATCATGTTCGCTCCGCGAAAGCCGCAGGCTCCGGGCCGCTGGCTGGTGATGTTCTCCGGGAAGTTCTACCGCGCACGCAATACCGCGAAACTAGCCGTAGCGACCGGTGATGTAGTCTTCTGTCTGCTTCTTGGCCGGGTTGGTGAACAGGGTATCGGTATCGCCGAACTCGATCAGCTTGCCCATGTACATGAACGCCGTGTAGTCGGAGACGCGCGCGGCCTGCTGCATGTTGTGGGTCACGATGACGATGGTGAACTTGGATTTCAGCTCGTAGATCAGCTCTTCGATCTTCAGGGTGGAGATCGGGTCCAGTGCCGAGCAGGGTTCGTCGAGCAGCAGGACTTCCGGCTCCACGGCGATGGTGCGGGCGATGACCAGGCGCTGCTGCTGGCCACCGGAGAGGCCGAGGGCGGATTCGTGCAGGCGATCCTTCACTTCATCCCACAGCGCCGCGCCCTTGAGGGCCCACTCGACGGCTTCGTCGAGCACGCGCTTCTTGTTGATGCCCTGGATGCGCAGGCCGTACACCACGTTCTCGTAGATGCTCTTGGGGAACGGGTTGGGCTTCTGGAACACCATGCCGACGCGGCGGCGCAGTTCGGCGACGTCGACGTTCTTGGCGAAGATGTTGTGGCCGTCGAGCAGGATCTCGCCCTTCACGTGGCAACCGTCGACCAGGTCGTTCATGCGGTTGAAGCAACGCAGCAGGGTCGACTTGCCGCAGCCGGACGGGCCGATGAAGGCGGTCACGCGCTGCTTGGGGATGTTCATGCTGACGTCGAACAGTGCCTGCTTCTCGCCGTAGAACAGGCTCAGGCCGGGCACTTCGAGGGCCACGGCCTCGCTTTCCAGGTTCATGCCCTGGCGGTCGCCGCGGCCGAGCGCGCCGATGTCGATGCCATGGGTTGCGGTTTCATGTTGCATGTTCAGTCTCCTTGGGAGGCTTGGCGGCGGGCGCGGCCCGCCGCCTGCAGAATCAGTTTTCCAGCGCCTTGTACTTTTCGCGCAGGCGGTTACGAATGGCGATGGCCGAGAAGTTCAGCAGGGCGATCACCATCACCAGCAGCAGCGCGGTGGCGTACACCAGCGGGCGCGCGGCCTCGACGTTCGGGCTCTGGAAGCCGACGTCATAGATGTGGAAGCCCAGGTGCATGATCTTCTGGTCCAGGTGCACGTACGGGTAGTTGCCGTCCACCGGCAGTGCCGGAGCCAGCTTCACCACGCCCACCAGCATCAGCGGCGCGACTTCCCCGGCGGCACGCGCCACGGCGAGGATCAGGCCGGTCATCATCGCCGGGCTGGCCATCGGCAGGACCACTTTCCACAGGGTCTCGGCCTTGGTCGCGCCCAGCGCGAGCGAGCCTTCGCGGGTGGCCCGCGGGATGCGCGCCAGGCCTTCCTCGGTGGCCACGATCACCACCGGCACCGCGAGGATGGCCAGGGTCAGCGAGGCCCAGAACAGCCCCGGCGTACCGAAGGTCGGCGCCGGCAGGGCTTCGGGGAAGAACATGCGGTCGAGCGAGCCGCCCAGCACGTAGACGAAGAAGCCCAGGCCGAACACGCCGTAGACGATCGCCGGAACGCCCGCGAGGTTGTTCACCGCGATACGGATGATGCGGGTCAGCAGGCCCTGGCGAGCGTACTCGCGCAGGTAGACGGCAGCGATCACACCGAACGGGGTCACGATCACGGCCATCACCAGGGTCATCATCACGGTGCCGAAGATGGCCGGGAAGATGCCGCCTTCGGTGTTGGCTTCGCGCGGGTCGTCGCTGAGGAACTCCCACAGTTTCTTGAAGTAGAAGCTCAGCTTGGTGGCGACGCCCATCTGATTGGGCTGGTAGGCGTGCACCAGCTTGCCGACGCTGATCTCGGTCTGCTGCCCGGTGGCATCGCGCATCACGATGCTGTCGCGGTTGAACTCCGCGTGCAGGGCGTTGAGCTGTTCTTCCAGCACCTTGTACTGGGCGTTCAGCTCGGCACGGCCGGCGGCGATGTCGGCCTCGGCGGTGGCATCCAGCTTGTTGTTCAGCTGCAGGCCACGTTCCTTCAGGCGGAGGCGCTCCAGGCCGTGGTTGATGCCGCCGATGTCCTTCTTCTCCAGCTGGTACAGCTTGGCGTAGAGCTCATCGACGCGCTTGAGGCGGGTCTGCAGCTCGGTGATGGCGCCCGGACCTTCGGCGACTACCTTGCCGTTTTCCTTCACGTTCAGCAGGTAGCCGTAGAAGTTGCCCCACTCGCGGCGCTCCAGGGTGACCAGTTCGGCCGGGTGGCGACGGTCGGTCAGCCACTCGCCGATCACCCAGGAGAAGTCGCTGCCGTAGAGGTCGCGGTTGCCCAGCTTGAGCAGTTCGCGGGTCATGAATTCGGGGCCGCTGTCCGGCACCGGCAGACCGGCGCCGCGCAGGCGCTCGCGCGGTACCTGCTCGACCTGCACTTCTTCGCCGATCAGGGTCTTGGGTGCTTCGCCGGGGACGCTGTAGGTCGCCTCGATCACATCCGCCGGCCAGAAGTGGCCGAGACCGCGCACGGCGATCACGGCGAGCAGGCCGATGGTCATGATCACGGCGATGGACACCGCACCCGCGTTCATCCACACCCAGGGAGAACCGCTGGCAAACCACGCTTTGACGGATTCCTGTTTCTGTTTCACGGAACGTAGCCTCGTCGGGCGTCGCTTAGAGCGACGCGTATTTCTTGCGCAGGCGCTGACGGATCAGCTCTGCCAGGGTGTTCATCACGAAGGTGAAGGACAGCAGTACCAGTGCCGAGAGGAACAGCACGCGGTAGTGAGTCCCGCCCACCTCCGATTCGGGCATTTCCACCGCGACGTTCGCCGCCAGCGTGCGCATGCCCTGGAAGATGTTCACATCCATGACCGGAGTGTTGCCGGTGGCCATCAGCACGATCATGGTCTCGCCCACGGCGCGTCCCATGCCGATCATCAGCGCGGAGAAGATGCCGGGGCTGGCGGTCAGGATCACCACGCGGGTCAGCGTCTGCCAGGGCGTGGCGCCCAGGGCGAGAGAGCCGTAGGTCAGGCTGCGCGGCACGCTGAAGATGGCGTCCTCGGCAATGGAGAAGATGTTCGGGATCACCGCGAAGCCCATGGCCAGGCCCACTACCAGTGCGTTGCGCTGATCGTAGGTGATGCCCAGGTCGTGGCTGATCCACAGGCGCATGTCGCCGCCGAAGAACATCGTCTCCAGGTGCGGGCTCATCCACAGGGCGAAGGCGCCGGTGGCGAGCACCACGGGGATCAGGATCGCCGCTTCCCAACCGGCCGGCAGGCTCAGGCGGATACGCTCCGGCAGGCGGCTCCAGATCAGGCCGGCGGCGAGGATACCCAGCGGCGTGAGCAGCAGCAGGCTGAAGATGCCCGGCAGGTGGCCTTCGACGTACGGCGCCAGGAACAGGCCGGCGAAGAAGCCGAGGATCACCGTCGGCAGCGCTTCCATCAGCTCGATCACCGGCTTGACCTTGCGGCGCATGCCCGGAGCCATGAAGTACGCGGTGTAGACGGCGGCGGCGATGGCCAGCGGCGCGGCGAGGATCATCGCATAGAAGGCGGCCTTCAGCGTACCGAAGGTCAGCGGCGACAGGCTCAGCTTGGGTTCGAAGTCGGTGGTCGCGGCGGTGGACTGCCAGACGTAGGACGGCTTGTCGTAGCTCTCGTACCAGACCTTGCCCCACAGCGCGCTGAAGGACACCTCCGGGTGCGGGTTGCTCAGGCTGAAGCGGCGAAGTTCGCCGCCCTGCTCGACGATCAGGCGGTTGGCGCGCGGCGACAGCGCCATCGGGCCGGCGGACGGAGCGACGTTCTCCACCAGCAGCGTGCGGTGCGCAGTGCTGTGGAAGATGCCCAGGTTGCCTTGCTTGTCGAGGGCCAGGAAGCCCTTGCGGCGCTGCTCCGGCGCAATGCTGGAGATCGGCTGGTCGCCCAGCTTGAAGTCACGCACGTGGGACAGGCGCGGCTCGCCATCTTCGCCACGGGCCATGAACCATTGGCCGATGCCGCCCTTGGAGTCACCGACCATCAGCGAGATGCCACCCAGCAGCTGGCTGCTGGCGGTCACTTCGGCGGAGGCGTCGTCCAGCAGCTTGTAGCGGCCGTTGAGCTGGTGGCTATTCAGGTCGAACACGTCGGCCTGGGCGCGGCCATTGAGTACATAGAGCCACTGCTTGCGCGGGTCCATGTAGATGGCCTTCACCGGCTCGGCAATCTGCGGCAGGTTGATGCGGTCTTCCTGCAGGGTGCTCTCGCCGGTCAGCATGTTTTCCTGCTGGGTCAGGCCGAGCAACAGCATTTCGCTGCCAGTGGAAGCGGCCAGCAGCAGGCTGTCGTCACCCGACACAATAGCGACGTGCTCCAGCGGACGGCCCTGAGGATCCAGGTTCATCGGCGCTTCACCGTAGGGATACTCGATGTGCGGCTCGATGGTTTTCCTGTTGTCCGGGTAGGTGACCTTGTAGCCGTGCTTGAACACCAGCACCTGGCCGTTGGACAGACCCAGCGCCACGGTCGGGTGACCCGGCTGGTCCTCGGCGATGGAGGTGACGCTGGTGCCGGCAGGCAGCTTCAGCGCAACGCGCAGCATCTCGTCGCCCTTCTTGGCGTCGAAGAACACCACTTCGCCATTCGCGGCAACGCGCATGCCCACCATGTTCTGCTCTTCGATGCTCAGCAGCAGCGGGGCCTGGGCCGTTTTCAGCCAGGCCGGAGCCAGGGGGTCGCGCGTCTCCAGTTCGGCGCCGCGGAACAGCGGCAGCACGACGTAGGCGAGGTAGAAGAAAATCAGGGTGATGGCCGCCAGCACGGCGAGACCGCCGACCAGAACGTACCAACGGGTCAGTCGATCCTTGAGCGCCCGGATACGGCGCTTGCGCTGCAGGGCAGGCGTATTGAAATCGATCCGCTCGGGGAGAGAAGAAGTCATCGGGGAGTTGGCCATGTCGTTCATGGAGTGACACCCTAGCGGCTCTGTATGACAGAAAGATGACATGGAGGTGACGCGACAAAGCCCACCAGCAGAGCCATGCTGGCGGGCTCGGTCGAGTAAGCGTCAGCCCATGCCGGGCGGCGGTTTCCGCCCGGTTGGAGGGCTGCTTACAGACCCAGGTCCTTGATCGCTTTTTCGGCGACTTTGGACGGCAGCGGGATGTAGCCGTCTTTCACGACCACCTGCTGGCCGGTCTTGGAGAGCACCATCTTCAGGAACTGTGCTTCCAGCGGGTTCAGCGGCTTGTTCGGCGCCTTGTTGACGTAGACGTAGAGGAAGCGCGACAGCGGGTAGGAGCCGTTCAGGGCATTCTGCTCGTTGTCTTCGATGAACTCGCCGCCTTCTTTCTTGGCCAGGGCAACGGTCTTCACGCTAGCGGTCTTGTAACCGATACCGGAGTAGCCAACGCCGTTCAGGGACTGGCTGACCGACTGAACCACGGAAGCCGAACCCGGCTGCTCGTTCACGTTCGGCTTGTAGTCGCCTTTGCACAGGGCTTCTTCCTTGAAGTAGCCGTAGGTGCCGGAAACGGAGTTACGACCGAACAGCTGGACGGGCTTGTTGGCCCAGTCGCCGGTCAGGCCCAGATCGCCCCAGGTCTTCACTTCCGACTTGCCGCCGCACAGGCGGGTGGAGGAGAAGATGGCGTCGACCTGTTGCATGGTCAGGCCTTTGATGGGGTTGTCCTTGTGCACGAAGATCGCCAGGGCGTCCACGGCCACCGGAACAGCGGTCGGCTTGTAGCCGTACTTCTGTTCGAAGGCCTGCAGCTCGACGTCCTTCATCTTGCGGCTCATGGGGCCCAGGTTGGCGGTGCCTTCGGTCAGAGCCGGCGGCGCGGTGGAGGAACCGGCGGCCTGGATCTGCACGTTCACGTTCGGGTACAGGCGCTTGTACTCTTCGGCCCACATGGTCATCAGGTTGGCCAGGGTATCGGAGCCAACGCTCGACAGGTTGCCCGACACACCGCTGGCTTTCTGGTATTCCGGCAGGGCCGGATCGATCGCGGCTACCGCACTGGCGGTGCCTACGCCTGCAGCGACAAAAGTCAGGGCCGCCATCAAACGCTTGAGTTTCATGCCTTGCTCCTTGAGGAGAATGGGGTTGGATGGAACGGGGGCCAGTATCGTCAGGCCGCATGAAGACTCTATGACGCGAATGTGACAGTTGGATGAAATGCCATCAGTCTGCTGGCGGGTGGTTGTAACAAGGCCAATCGGAGTTGCCAGCAGTGCGGGAAATGGCGTTCCAGAGCCCTCCCAAAGACTCTGATGCTCTTCGTAGGAGCGAGCTTGCTCGCGAACCAGGGTCAGCGGAAATCGCTCCAATACGCGCTTCCGGAGCAGGACTTATAACGGACTGCTACGCAGCAAAGGCGTACTTTCCGCGCGCAAAAGCAAAACCCCCGGCCAGCGATGCTGACCAGGGGTCTTGGGATAGGAGCTTGACGATGACCTACTCTCACATGGAG
>NZ_JBGLYK010000243.1:0-7794 GCF_047304025.1 Pseudomonas sp. Pseusp97
TGGGCTCGCAGTTGTGAATAAGACACCGCCTCACGCGCTGCCCGCGTCCCTACGACCACGCGCCGGCCGGCCCCTGGCTGCAAGCGCTGAACGGCCTGCTCAAGCGCCTGTCGCGCGCGCGCTGGCCGGAAAGCCACAGCCATACCTTGAGCGGCCGCGCCTGGCTGGCCTTCCTCGACACCCGCTGCCCGGCCGCCGGCCTGACCCGCTGGATGATCCTGGTGGAAGGCGGTTATCGCGCGGAGTGCAAGCTGGACGACAAGGCCATCGACGGTCTAGCCGCCGCGGTGGAAACCTGGGTGCGCAAGCATGTTTGAGTTCGCCTGGCCGTGGATCTTCCTGCTCGCCCCGCTGCCCTGGGTGATGCGTTTCATCCTGCCGCCGGCCGATAACGGCGAGGCGGCGATCAAGGTCAGTTTTCTCAAGGAACTCGAAGGCCTCGCCGGCCGCCGCGCCCGTGCACGCCTGCCGGCGTGGCGCCAGCAGGCACCCTTCGCCCTGCTCTGGCTCTGCCTGCTGCTGGCCGCCGCGCGCCCGCAATGGGTCGGCGAGCCGCTGCCGATCCCGGCCACCGGCCGCGACCTTCTGGTGGCAGTGGACGTTTCCGGTTCCATGGATTACGCCGACATGACCTGGGACGGCGCGGAGGTCAGCCGCCTCGATCTGGTGAAGAAGCTGTTCGGCGACTTCATCGAAGGCCGCCGGGGTGATCGCGTCGGGCTGATCCTGTTCGGCACCCGCGCCTACCTGCAGGCGCCGCTGACCTTTGACCGCCATACCGTGCGCATCTGGCTGGACGAGGCGCTGATCGGCATCGCCGGCAAGGACACCGCCCTGGGCGACGCCATGGGTCTTGCGGTCAAGCGCCTGCGCCAGCGCCCGGCCGAGAGCCGCGTGCTGGTGCTGATCACCGATGGCGCCAACACCGCCGGCGAGATTTCCCCGCAGACCGCCGCCAGGCTGGCCGCCGAGGAAGAGGTGAAGGTCTACACCATCGGAATCGGCGCCGATCCCAAGCAGGGCGGCGTCGCCGGGTTGTTCGGACTCAATCCCGGACTGGACCTGGACGAGCCCACCCTCAAGGCCATCGCCGAAAGCACCGGCGGTGAGTACTTCCGCGCGCGCAACGGCGAAGAGTTGCAGCGCATCTCCGAGAGTCTCGACCAGCTCGAACCGGTGGAACAGAAGCCGACCCAGGCGCGCCCCGCCATCGCGCTTTACCGCTGGCCGCTGCTGCTGGCTCTGCTGATCAGCGCCGCGCTGGTGGTCGGTACCCTGTGGCCGCCCGAGGACTGGCGCTGGCCGGCCTGGATGGCGCGCCTGCAGAAGGAGCGCCGGCCATGAGCCACGTCTGGCCGCACCTGTTGCACCCGCTCTGGCTGATCCTGCTGCCACCGCTCGGCTGGCTGCTATGGAAACTCTGGCACCGCGAGCGCCGCGTCGGCCGCTGGCAATTGCTGCTGCCCGCGGCCTTCCACCCGTGGTTGCTGTCCGGCGGTAGCGGCCGCCATGAACGCCGTCCGTGGATCTACCTGGGCATCGCCTGGCTGCTGGCGGTGCTCGCCCTGCTCGGGCCGAGCTGGCAGCAGGTGGAACAACCCCCCCTGGAGCGCAGCGACCCGCTGGTGGTGGTGCTGGAGCTCACCCCGCAGATGCTCGCCACCGACCTCAAGCCGACGCGCCTGGAGCAGGCCCGGCACAAGCTGCTCGACCTGCTGCAGAGCCGCAGCGACGCGCAGACCGCCATCGTCGTCTATGCCGGCAGCGCCCACACGCTGGTGCCGCTGTCCAATGACCTGGGCACCGCGCGCAACCTGCTCGACGCCCTCAAGCCGTCGATCATGCCCGAGCCGGGCCAGCGCGCCGACCTCGCGGTCGCCCAGGCGCGCCGCCTGCTGGACAACGGTGCCGAGGGCAACGGCCGCATCCTGCTGATCACCAGCGCGCTGGATGCCCGCGAGCGCCAGGGCATCCGCCAGGCGCTCAAAGGCAAGGGCAAGGACCTGCTGATGCTCGCCGTGGGCACTCCTGGCGGCGCCCCCATCGCCCAGGAAGACGGCACCTTCCTGAAAGACGAGCAGGGCAACATCCTCGTGCCGCGGCTCGACGAAAGCTCGCTGCGCGCATTCGCCACCGACATGGGCGGACGCTTCCAGCGCCTGCGCGCCAGCAGCAGCGACCTGCGCTCCCTCGGTCTGCTGGACAGCACCCAGGGCCTGCAGGTGAGCGAAGAGGATGCCCTGCTGCGCCTGCAGCGCTGGGCGGACCAGGGCTACTGGCTGCTGCTGCCGTTGCTCCTGCTCGCCGCCTGCGCGGGCCGCCGCGGCTGGCTGTTCAGCTTGCCCCTTTTGCTGCCGCTGCTATGGGCGCCGCCGCAGGATGCCAACGCCTTCGAGTTCAGCGACCTCTGGCTACGGCCGGACCAGCAGGGCCAGCGCCTGCTCGATGCCGGGCACCCCGCCGAAGCCGCCGAGCGCTTCGACGACTTCCGCTGGAAGGGTCTGGCGCTGTATCGCGCCGGCGACTATGTCGACGCCGCCCAGGCCTTCGCCCAGGGCGACGAGGCCGCCGACCACTACAACCGCGGCAATGCCCTGGCGAAACAGAACGAGCTGGAGGCTGCCATCGACGCCTACGACCAGGCACTGGAGCGCGACCCCGAACTGGAAGCGGCCAAGCGCAACAAGGCCCTGCTCGAAGACCTGCTGCGCCAGCGCAAGGAAAACCCCGCCGGCGATGGCACCGACCAGCCGCCACAGCAGAACCAGGACCCCGCGCAGAGCAGCGATCCCCAGTCGGCCAAGCCGCAGGATCAGCAGCAGGAGGATGAGCACTCCGCCGAGCGCGACTCGCAGCCTGCGCCGGCGGCGCAGAACCCTTCGCAGGACGCCGACCGCCCTTCCGCCAGCCAGAGCGACAAACCCCGCGACCGCACCGGCGAAGAACAGGAAACCAACCCGGAACAAGCCGGTCCACTGGGAGACGAGCGCCGTCAGGCCCTGGAACAGTGGCTGCGGCAGATTCCCGACGACCCGTCCGAACTGTTGCGCCGCAAGTTCTGGTACCAGCAACAGCAGCAGCGCCAGGAACCCAACCCATGAAAAGGCTGATCTGCCTGACCCTGCTTTGCTTCGCCGCGCTACGCGCCGAAGCAAGCTTCACCGCCAGCGTCGACCGCGCGCGCGTGACTGCCGGCGAGAGCGTCGAGCTGACGCTGGAGTCGGACGACCCCACGCTGTTCGGCAAGCCCGACCTCAAGCCGCTGGACGAGCAGTTCGTGGTGCTCGGCACTCGCCAGGTCAATCGCCTGACCACGCTCAACGGCAAGGCCCAGGCCACCACGCGGTGGATCATCACCCTGCAGCCGCGCAGCGAGGGCAAGGTGGAAATCCCGCCGATCCACCTGGGCGGCAATACCAGCGAACCGATCAGCCTCGACGTGCTCAAGGCCGAGGACAGCGCCGAGGGGCAGAAGCTCGCCCCGGTGTTCATCGACGCCAGCGTCGACCGCGAGGAGAGCTGGGTGCAGGCGCAGGTCATCCTCACCCTGCGCATCTACCACTCGGTATCGCTGTACGACGACAGCAGCCTCAGCCCGCTGCGCATGACCGATGCCCGCGTGGAGCAACTGGGTGAGCCGCGCACCTATGAGAAGGACATCAACGGCGTTCGCCATGGCGTGATCGAAGTGCGCTACGCGATCTTCCCGCAGAAGAGCGGCACCCTGGAAATCCCCGGCCAGACCTTCAACGCCACCCAGGTTGCGCAGCGCCGCAACGACGAGTACAACCCCTTCGGCCCACCGCCGGGCAAGCAGGTGCGGGTGGTCTCGCCGAGTATCCCGCTGCAGGTCGACCCCAAGCCCGCCGACTACCCCAGGGACGCCCCCTGGCTGCCTGCCCGTTCGCTCAGCCTGACCGAGACCTGGAGCCCCCAGCCCGAGGAAGCCAAGGCCGGCGAGTCGCTAACCCGCAACATCATGCTGCGCGTGGAAGGTCTTTCCAGCGCCCAGTTGCCGCCATTGCCGATCACCCTCCCCGAAGGCCTGCGTCATTACCCCGACCAGCCGCAACTGGCCAATGAGAGCAGCGACCAGGGCATGATCGGCAGCCGCGAAGAACGCGAAGCGCTGATCGCCGACAAGGCCGGCGCGGTGGAATTGCCACCGGTGGAAATCGTCTGGTGGAACACCCAGGAGCGCCGCGTCGAACGCACCAGCCTGCCCGCGCGCACGTTGCAGGTTGCCGCAAACGCGCAGCTGGAAGAACACACCGAGCCTCCCGCCGCGCCCAGCGAAACAGTGGTCAGCGATACGCTGCTGTGGCCCTGGCAGCTCGCCTGCGCGCTGCTCAGCCTGACCACCTTGCTCGGTTTCGGTCTGTGGTGGCGCGCCCGTAGCCAGCCGGCGGTAATCCGCGTGGCGCAGGCCGGGCCGAGTACCCGCACCCTGCTCGACGAGCTGCGCCGCGCCTGCCAGGCCAACGATTCCCACGCCACCCGCCAGGCGCTGGATGCCTGGGCGCGACAGCAGCCGGAAACCCTGGCCGACATGGCGGCGCGCTTCGTGCCGCTGTCCGATGCACTGGACGGCCTCAACGGCGCGCTTTACAGCGACAGCGAAGGCGGCCGCAACTGGCAGGGCGAGGACCTCTGGCGCGCCATCCGCACCCTCCCCGGCGCTGATCCGGATGCCCCTCCGGCGACCGAAACCAGCAGCCTGCCGCCGCTCTATCCGCGCTGACGGCTATGCTGGAGGCATCCCCGCCAGAGGTGCCTCCATGCCAGCACACCGGCTGATTCCAGCGCTGGCCGCCGGCCTGCTGTTGATCTGCAAGCCGCTCGCTGCGGCCGAAGTCCTGCCTCCGACCCAACCGCTGCAGGGGCCCGGCGGTTCGAACTATGCCCATGCCGATGTGCGCCAGTGGCACTTCACCGCCGATGGCAACGAGTACTGGGTGTTCACCCCGGACCGCCCTGCCCCGTCCAGCGCGCCGGTGGTGGTGTTCACCCACGGCTGGAGCGTCATGCAGCCCGACCTCTACCGCGCCTGGATCGAGCACATCGTCCGGCGCGGCGCCATCCTCATCTACCCGCGCTACCAGGCCACGCTGAAAACGCCGGCGGCGGAGTTCCTGCCCAACGCCGCCGACTCGGTGCGCCGTGCGATTGCCGACCTGCAGGCTGACAAACTGGGAGTGAGGCCTGAGCTGGAACACGTCGCCTATCTCGGTCATTCGGCGGGCGGGCTGATCGCCAGTGGGCTGGCAGCCTCCTGGCAACGCCTGAACGTACCGAAGCCACGCGTGCTGATGGCGGTGGAACCGGGCAAGAGCAGCGGCCCGCGCTGGCGGCAGGTGCCGCTGGAACCGCTGGCGAACATTCCCGCCGGCACCTTGCTGCTGGCTGTCTGCGGGGATGAGGACGAACGCGTCGCCTGCGATGACGCGCGGCGCATCTACGCGGAAAGCACCCAGATTGTGCCGCGCGACAAGGACCTGCTCCTGCTGCGCAGCGACCGCCACGGCAGCCCGCCGCTGCTGGCCAACCACGCCGCGCCCACCGCACCGCGCTTCGATCCGCGCTATCCGCCCAGCGACTCCACCAACTGGCTGCTCAATCGCGTGCAGGAGCGCGTGAAGCAGCGGCTCAAGCAGGGCCAGCCATCGGCGCACAACGCCTTGGCGACCGATGCGATGGACTGGTTCGGGCCGTGGAAGCTGTTCGATGCCCTGTGCGATGCGGCCTTCTACGGCCAGGATCGTGATTACGCGCTGGGCGGCGGGGCGGCCCAGCTGTCCATGGGTCGCTGGAGTGATGGGACGCCGGTGAAGGCTATTCAGCGGTTGTCCACCTCATCCCCCTGATGGTTCGGGCGCATGGCGGGTTCGCGAGCAAGCTCGCTCCTACGAAGAGCACCTGCTCTGGCTCTGGCTCTAGTTCTGGCTCCTAGAGACTTCCAGAGAAATATCCGCACGCGCCGAATGCCCCGTTCAGGAGGCCTCGTTGAAGCGGAGTTTCAGGGATTGAGCGACATGGATGTCGCGAGAGCCGCGATGGGCCAGGGATGGCCCTTCGCGGCGTGCCCCTGAAACTTCGCTTCAACGAGGGAATTTTTCGCCTAAGCGAAAAACCGGATGTCCGGGGCAAGACCTTTGCCTTCTTTGGGTCGTTTGCCAAAGAAGGTCGCCCGAGGGGGCGAAACATGGAGTCCACGCGCATACCGACGCGGCGCAGAACACCCAGAGCAAAAGCATCGCGGAGAAGCTCCGCTCCTACAAAGGCACAACTATCGGAGCAAGCCTGGACGAGCGCGCCATGCGCGCGATCGCGGGCATGGCCCGCTCCTACAATGAAGCCCCCAGCTAGCTGGCGCTGTGCTCCATCACCGCCCCCTTGAACACATCGTCCAGCGGCACCTGGTAGCCGATGGCGAGGCGGTTGGTCTCGTTGGCCATGGCGACCACCGCCATCAATTCGCCGAGCATCGCGTCGTCCATCCCGACCTTGCGCGCCGCGGCGCCGTGGGAGCCGATGCAGTAGTTGCAGTTGTTGGTGACGCTGACGGCGACATAGATCAGCTCCTTCACCAACGGGTCCAGCTGCCCCGGCCCCATCACCTCCTTGAGGCTTTCCCAGGTGCGCTTGAGCGTCTGCGGGTGGTTGGCCAGGGCCTTCCAGAAATTGTTCACCCAGTCGATCTTGCGGGTAGCCATGATGTCGTCGTAGACGGCACGGACTTCGGGGCTGGCTTCGGCGTATTCGATGAGCTGGAAGGACATGGGGACTCCTGAATGAAGAACGAAACAGAATAAGAAAAGCAGAATTCAGAATTGGAATACGGATATAGCGATGGAGAAAGATAAGGCGCTTTCTCCCATCCCCGTCAAGGAATCAGACCCATGCAACGCCTTCCCGCCCTGCTCTTCGCCGCCGCCCTGCTGCCTGCCGCGAGCCAGGCCGCCCAGCCCGGCCTGTGGGACACCTATGCCAGCCTCAAGCAACACGACTGGATTGACCTGACCCATTCGTTCGACAGCAACACCCCGCACTGGAAAGGCTTCGAGCCCATGGGCCGCAAGACGCTCTACAGCGTGGACAAGGACGGCTTCCAGGTGGAGCTGTACAGCCACGTCGGCCAGTGGGGTACCCACGTCGACCCGCCGGTGCATTTCCACAAGGGGCTGCGCAGCGTCGACCAGCTGGACGTGAAGGAACAGTTCCTGCCGCTGGTGGTGTTCGATATCCATGAGCAGGTGGCGAAGAACCCCGACTACGTGCTGACCCTGGCCGACGTGAAGGCCTGGGAGGCGAAACACGGCACAGTGCCCCAGGGCTCCTTCGCGGCGCTGCGCACCGACTGGTCCAAGCGCTGGCCGGACCAGGCAAAGATGCAGAACCAGGATGCCAAGGGCGTGGCGCACTACCCGGGCTGGAGCAAGGAGGCGCTGGTGTACCTCTACGAGACGCGCAAGATCACCGCGTCCGGCCACGAGACCACCGACACCGATCCGGGCATCGCCACCAGCAAGGACGACTACTCGCTGGAGTCCTACATCCTGGGCACCAACCACTACCAGATCGAGCTGCTCGCCAACCTCGACAAGGTGCCGGAAGCCGGCGCGCTGGCGGTGGTGAGCTTCCCGAAGATCGCCCAGGGCACCGGATTCCCGGCGCGGGTGTTTGCCATCCTGCCCTGAGTTGAACCTGTAGGAGCGAGGGGGGGGGGGGGGCGGCCCCCCCCGCGGGGGGGGGGGGTGGGGGGGAGGCGCAGGCGGCAGAGAAAAAAAAAAAAAA
>NZ_JBGLYK010000244.1:0-7736 GCF_047304025.1 Pseudomonas sp. Pseusp97
CCTCTGTAAGTACTTGATTTTCAAGTTCTTTCAGCGCTTCGTCGCTGGGAGTGGTGCGCATTATAGGGAGTTTAAATTAGCCGTCAACGACTAATTTAAACTTTCTGCAAAAACCTGTTCGATTGGTCAATTTACAGCCAAACCCTGTCCTGCCTGCCGGCGTTCCTGGCGCAGCAGGTAGCTTCCCACCAGCAGGCCAACCACGCACAGCGCCACGACATAGTAGGCCGGGCCCAGCGGGTCTTCCTTCATAAGGAGGGCCACGACCATCGGCGTCAGGCCGCCGAAGATGGCGTACGCCAGGTTGTAGGAGAAGGACAGTCCGGTGAAGCGCACTACCGCCGGGAAGGCGTTGACCATCACGTAGGGCACCGCGCCGATGACGCCGACGCACAGGCCGGTGATCGCGTACAGCGGGAACAGCCAGTCCGGATGTGCCTTCAGGCTGGTGTAGAAGGTCCAGGAGACGACGCCCAGCAGGATGCTGCCCACTATGAAGGTGCGACCCGCGCCGAAGCGGTCGGCGAGGCGCCCGGCCAGGATGCAGCCGACGCTCAGGCAGACGATGGCCAGGCTGTTGGCTTTCAGCGAGGTCGCGGCATCGAAGCCGTACACGGTCTGCAGGACCGACGGGGTCATCAGAATCACCACTACGATGCCGGCGGACAGCACCCAGGTCAGCAGCATGGACAGCACGATGGCCGGGCGATGCTCTCGCACCACGACTCCCAGCGGCACTTCCTCGGCCAGTTGCTTGCGCAGCTGCAGCTCGGCGAATACCGGCGTCTCGTGCAGCCAGCGGCGCAGGTAAACGGAAAACAGGCCGAAGATGCCGCCCAGCAGGAACGGAATACGCCAGGCGTAGCCTTGGACTTCTTCGGCGCTATAGACGCTGTTGATCAGGGTCGCCACCAGCGAACCGATGAGGATGCCCGCGGTCAGACCCGACGTCAGCGTGCCGCAGGCGTAGCCTACATGGCGATGCGGGACGTGCTCGGCGACGAACACCCAGGCGCCCGGCACTTCACCGCCGATGGCCGCGCCCTGGATGACGCGCAGCAGCAGGAGCGCCAGCGGCGCCCAGATGCCAATCTGCGCGTAGGTGGGCAGCAGGCCCATGATCAGCGTAGGGACGGCCATCAGGAAGATGCTCAGGGTGAACATCTTCTTGCGGCCCAGCAGGTCGCCGAAGTGCGCCATCACCACCCCGCCCAGCGGACGGGCCAGGTAGCCGGCGGCGAACAGGCCGAAAGTCTGCAACTGGCGCAGCCAGTCCGGCATGTCGGCGGGGAAGAACAGCTTGCCGACCACGGTGGCGAAGAACACGAAGATGATGAAGTCGTAGAACTCCAGGGCGCCGCCCAGGGCGGACAGCGATAGAGTCTTGTAGTCGCTGCGGGTCAACGGACGTGACGCGGGCGCGGCAGGAGCGTTCACAGAAGGCATGGTGCTTGTTATCTCTGCAGGCAAGGAGGCTGCGGCCGGCAGCCGCAGGTGCCGCACCATAGCAAATTGCGCGGAAGCGACACAGCGGCCGCGCCCGCGGGAATTTCAGCCCATCCTGCGGTCGTCGCGCCGGCCCGCCCTCTATATAATGCGCGCAGGCCGATCAAAAGCTGTCCCAAGGCCTTGCGCCGGCAGGTGTCTTGGGAGAGTTTTTCCATAACCTCACCATGAGTACGCCGGGGGCAAGAGGCCCTTACCTATGATCGAGCTCGAACAAGAAGATCCTATCCCGCAGGGCGACCTTGCCTTGCAGATCACCGCCCTGCCGCGCGAGACCAACGGCTTCGGCGACATCTTCGGTGGCTGGCTGGTGGCGCAGATGGATCTCGCCGGAACCGCCATGTCCAGCCGCATTGCCGGAGGCCGCGTAGCCACGGTAGCCATCGACCGCATGGCCTTCTTGGTCCCGGTAGCGGTTGGCGCGCAGCTCTCCTTCTATACCCAGACCCTGGAAGTAGGCCGCAGCTCGATCCGCATGCTGGTCGAGGTCTGGAGCGATGACCCGCTGTCCAGCGAATGGCGCAAGGTCACCGAGGCGGTGTTCGTCTTCGTCGCCATCGACGGCAGCGGCCGCACACGCCCAGTTCCTCCGCGTCGTGGTTGATAACTGAAAACGCCGGCTCTCTCGCCGGCGTTTTCGTCTTCGCATTTGCGAATCAGCGCTGCGGTTTTCCGCGCACCGGTGCTCCTTCTGCCTTGTAGTAGGCGGCCGTGCTGCGTGGCAGCGCCGGGCGACCGCGCACCTTATCGGCGAGTTTCTCGGCCATCATGATGGTGGTGGCGTTGAGGTTGCCGGTGATGATCAGCGGCATGATCGACGCATCGATCACCCGCAGCCCTTCCATGCCGTGCACGCGGCCTTCGCCATCGACCACCGCCATGTCGTCATCGCCCATCTTGCAGGAGCAGGACGGGTGGAAAGCCGTTTCCGCATGCTCCCGCACGAAGGCGTCGAGTTCGGCGTCGCTCTGCTTGTCCAGGCCCGGGCTGATCTCGCGGCCACGGTAGGGGTCGAGCGCCGGCTGGTTCATGATCTCGCGGGTGATCCGGATAGCGTCGCGGAATTCCTGCCAGTCCTGCTCGCAGGACATGTAGTTGAACAGGATGCTCGGGTGCTTGCGCGGATCGCGGGAGGTCAGGTTGATCCGCCCGCGACTGGGAGAGCGCATGGAGCCCACGTGGGCCTGGAAGCCGTGCTCGCTCACCGCGTTGCTGCCGTTGTAGTTAATGGCGACGGGCAGGAAGTGGTACTGGATGTTCGGCCACTCGAATTCCGGGCGGCTGCGGATGAAGCCGCCGGCCTCGAACTGGTTGCTCGCGCCGAGTCCGGTACCGAGGAACATCCACTCTGCGCCGATCTGCGGCTGGTTCCACCATTGCAGTGCCGGATACAGCGAGACCGGCTGCTTACAGGCGTACTGCAGGTACATCTCCAAATGGTCCTGGAGGTTCTGGCCGACACCGGGCAGGTCATGCACCACGTCGATGCCCAGGTCGCGCAGCAGCGCGGCCGGGCCGACGCCGGAGCGCTGCAGCAGTTGCGGAGAGGCAATGGCGCCGGAGCACACCAGGACTTCGCGACGGGCGCGGACTTCCTTCAGGGCATTGTCGTTGCCATGCAGGTAGGTCGCGCCGATGGCGCGCTTGCCGCTGAACAGGATGCGGTCGGTCAGTGCGTGGGTGACGATGGTCAGGTTCGGCCGCTCGCGGGCCTGGTCCAGGTAGCCACGGGCGGTACTGGCGCGCCGACCTTGCGGGGTAACGGTGCGGTCCATCGGACCGAAGCCTTCCTGCTGATAGCCGTTGAGGTCCTCGGTACGCGGGTAGCCAGCCTGCACGCCGGCTTCGACCATGGCATGGAACAGCGGGTTATTGCCGGCCTTGGGCGTGGTGACGCTCACCGGACCGTTGCCGCCGTGGTAATCGTTGGGGCCGATGTCGCGGGTCTCGGCCTTGCGGAAGTAAGGCAGGCAATCGAGGTAGGTCCAGTCCTCCAGGCCCTTCTCCTGCGCCCAGCCGTCGAAATCCATGGCGTTGCCGCGGATATAGCACATGCCGTTGATCAGCGAGGAGCCGCCCAGGCCCTTGCCGCGCCCGCACTCCATGCGACGGTTGTTCATGTGCGGTTCCGGGTCGGTCACGTAGGCCCAGTTGTAGCGGCGGCCTTGCAGCGGGTACGCCAGCGCCGCGGGCATCTGTGTGCGGAAGTCGGCGCGGTAGTCCGGACCGCCGGCCTCGAGCAGCAGCACGCTGACGTCGGCGTCCTCGGTCAGGCGGGTAGCCAGTACGTTACCGGCGGAACCGGCGCCGATGATGATGTAGTCGTATTCCTGGGACATGCAGGCCTTCCTCTTTTTCAGGCACGACACCGCCCGCGACGCGTGCGCGCCGGTGTCTGCGTGTTGGGGATGGCCGGTGGTCAGGGAGTCATGCCTGCGACCGGCCTCTCATGGCTCGATCGCGGCGATCAGAACACCGAGGTGTAGTCGCCCAGCTCTACCTGTACGGATTTGATGCGAGTGTAGTGAGCCAGGGTGGTCAGGCCGTTCTCACGACCGACACCCGATTGCTTGTACCCGCCAACCGGCATTTCGGCCGGCGACTCGCCCCAGGTGTTGATCCAGCAGATGCCCGCTTCCAGGCGGTGGATCGCCCGGTGCGCGCGTGTCAGGTCCTGGGTCACGACGCCGGCGGCCAGGCCGTACTCGGTGTCGTTGGCGCGGCGGATGGCCTCGTCTTCGGTGTCGTAGACGAGGATGCTCATGACCGGCCCGAAGATTTCCTCGCGGACGATGGTCATGTCGTCGGTGCAGTCGGTGAACACAGTCGGCGCGACGTACGCGCCCTTGCCGAATTCACCCTGGGTGACGCGCTCGCCACCGCACAGCAGGCGGGCCTTCTGCTCCTTGCCGGCTTCGATGTAGGAGAGAACGCTCTCCAGGTGTGGGAAACTCACCAGCGGGCCGAAGTTGGTGTTCTCGTCCTGCGGGTTGCCCAGGCGGATGCGCTTCACGCGCTCCAGCACCTTGGCCTCGAAGCGCGCCTGCAGGTTGCGCGGAATGAACACGCGGGTGCCGTTGGTGCAGACCTGGCCGGAGCTGAAGAAGTTGGCCATCACGGCGATGTCGGCGGCGCGATCGAGGTTGGCGTCGTCGAAGATGATCAGCGGCGACTTGCCGCCCAGTTCCATGGTGACTTCCTTGAGCGAGGAGCTCGAAGCGCTGGCCATGACCTTCTTGCCGGTGGAGGTGCCGCCGGTGAAGGAGATCTTCTCGATGACCGGATGCTCGGTCAGCCACTGGCCGACTTCGCGGCCGCTGCCGGTCAGCACGTTGAACACGCCATCGGGCAGGCCGGCTTCGGTGTAGATCTCGGCGAGCTTGAGCGCGGTCAGCGGGGTGACTTCGCTGGGCTTGAAGATCATCGCGTTGCCGGCGGCCAGGGCCGGGGCGGACTTCCACAGGGCGATCTGGATCGGGTAGTTCCAGGCGCCGATGCCGGCGACCACGCCCAGCGGCTCGCGACGGGTGTAGACGAAGCTGGTGTCGCGCAGCGGAATCTGCTCGCCCTCGATGGCCGGTACCAGGCCGGCGTAGTACTCGAGCACGTCGGCGCCGGTGACGATGTCGACGAAGCGGGTTTCGGCCAGCGGCTTGCCGGTGTCGAGGGTTTCCAACTCGGCGAGTTCGTCGTTGCGCTCGCGGAGGATATCCACGGCGCGACGCAGGATGCGCGAGCGCTGCATGGCGGTCATTGCCGCCCAGACTTTCTGCCCTTGCACCGCCGCCTGCACGGCGCGCTCGACGTCTTCCTTGGAGGCGCGCTGTACCTGGGCGAGGACTTCACCGTTGGCCGGATTGATGGTCTCGAAGGTGGCGCCGCTGGTGGCTTCCACGTAGCGACCGCCAATGTAGAGCTTCTGTACTTCGAATCGAGCCATGGTGCAGGTGTCCTCTCTTATAGGTGTCAGCGCAAGGCTGCGCCCGCTATCCGGGGCGCTTGGCCAGTTGTTGGTCGAGATAGTCGTAGGCAATCGCCAACGCCTGCTCGGTGTCGAAGGCGTCGCCCGAAAGCGCGCCCCGCAACCAGAGGCCGTCGATCAGCGCGGCCAGCCCGCGAGCGGCGCTGCGGGCCTGGGCCAGCGGCAGTTCGCGGCGGAACTGGCTGCACAGGTTCGAATACAGCCGGTGGTCGTTGATCCGCTGCAGGCGGCGCAACTGCGGCTGGTGCATGCTGCTGGCCCAGAACGCCAGCCAGGTCTTCATCGCCGGGCCGTTGACCTGGGAGCTGTCGAAGTTGCCGGCGATGATGGCCCGCAGATGCGAGCGCGGTTCGTCGTTGCGCAAGGTAGCGCGACGCTCGGCGACCGCCTTGCTCAAGGCCGACATCAAATGTCGCATCGTTGCGTCCAGCAGCCCGTTCTTGTCCTGGAAGTAGTGGCTGATGATGCCGTTGGAGACCCCCGCCAGGCGGGCGATCAGGGCGATGCTGGCGTCACCCATGCCCACCTGGTCCACCGCCTCCAACGTGGCGTGGATCAACTGGGAACGGCGAATCGGCTGCATACCGACCTTGGGCATTGCGTCTCTCCTCTTCGCCTGGACGTACCTGTGCCGTCCGGCGAGTTGTGGGCCAGTCTATTTTGTTTTTATTGAACGTTCAATCAACTAAGAATAAGCTGCGCTCCGTGAACCTCTCCGAGCCTTGCGTGCAAGCGGGCCCGAGCCGTTCATCGCCGCGCCATTTTCCAACCTTCAAGGATCGCAGAATCCAGGCGGGAAGTGTCGGGTGGCAATGCTGTGTCTGTGGTTTGCGGCCCGTCGCCGTGCCTTAGTCGCGCTCGCCGGCGGCCGCCATGCGTTCACTGTCATGGGGTCATCCTCCAAATGAGTACTGCTTCGCCAATAAAAACAAACGAGCAGGTACGTCTGAATCCGATCGTGTTCTACGGTTCCACCGTGCTGATCCTGGTTCTGACCGCCGCCCTCATTCTCTTTCCCGACAGCGCCGGGGCTGTCCTGAACCGTACCCAGGCGTGGCTTTCGCACAGCTTCGGCTGGTACTACATGCTGGCCATCGGGAGCTACCTGTTCTTCGTCCTGTGGGTCGCCTTCTCGCGCTACGGCCAGCTGAAGCTGGGCGCCGACCACGAGAAGCCGGACTTCAGCTATGGCGCCTGGGCCGGCATGCTGTTCTCCTCCGGCATCGGCATCTCGCTGCTGTACTTCGCCGCTTCCGAGCCGATCGACCACCTCTACCATCCGCCCGAAGGCGTGGCCGGCACCCCGCAGGCCGCCCGCCAGGCACTGCAGCTGACTTTCCTGCACTGGGGCGTGCATGGCTGGGCGATCTATGCGCTGGTCGGGCTGGCAGTGGGCTATTTCGCCTACCGTCACCGCCAGCCGCTGGCCCTGCGTTCGGCCCTGCTGCCGATCCTCGGCGAGCGCTGGGTGAAGGGCGGCGCCGGCCATGCGGTGGACTGCTTCGGGATCTTCGTCACCCTGCTGGGCCTGGTGACCAACCTGGGTATCGGCGCGCTGCAGGTGTCGTCGGGCATCGAGTACCTCACCGGCATGCAGCACTCGAAAACCACCCTGCTGGTCGTGCTGCTGGTGATGAGCCTGGTGGCCACGCTGGCCGCGGTGTCGGGCATCGAGAAAGGCATCCGCCGGCTGTCCAACCTGAACATCGTGCTGTTCAGTTCGCTGCTGCTGTTCGTGCTGGTCTGCGGCTCCTCCCTGGAACTGCTCAACGGCTTCGTGCAGAACCTGGGCGACTACCTCAACGGCCTGGTGCTCAAGACCTTCGACCTCTACGTCTATACCGGCGGCGGCGCCGGCAAGAACGAGGAATGGCTGGGCCTGTGGACCCTGTTCTACTGGGCCTGGTGGATCTCCTGGGCGCCCTTCGTCGGCATGTTCATCGCTCGTATTTCCCGCGGCCGCACCGTGCGCGAACTGGTCATGGGCGTGCTGCTGATCCCGCTGGGCTTCACCCTCGCCTGGCTCTCGGTGTTCGGCAACAGCGCGGTGGACCTGGTGATGAACCACAACGCCGCCGACCTGGGCAAGGCCGCGCTGGAGCAGCCGTCGATGTCGATCTACCTGCTGCTGGAGCATTACCCCTTCGCCAAGATCGTGATCGGCATGTCGATCTTCGTCGGCTTCGTGCTGTTCCTCACCCCGGCCGACTCCGGCTCGGTGATGCTGGCCAACCTCTCGCGCCAGGGC
>NZ_JBGLYK010000245.1:0-7733 GCF_047304025.1 Pseudomonas sp. Pseusp97
TTTTTTAAAAACCCCCCCCGGGCCCCCTACACCTTTTTGCTCTCCCCCCCGCCCCCCCCCCCCCCGCCCCCCCCCCGGGGCCCCCCGGGCCCCCCCCCCCCCCCCGCTCCTACAAAAGCATGACCGGGCGTCAGCCCTCCTGGCGCCGCGGCAGATCATCGACGGTGTCAAACCACGACAGCTGCGACGAACACCAGACATGACACTGCGGCTCAATCAGTTCCGGCTCGTCCAGCGTGACGGTATTGAGCCCCACGGTATCGCCGCCGCGCACACGGAACTCCATCGGCGTGCCGCACTTCACGCAGAAGCGCCGCTCGCCGTCCTCACTGGAACGCCACATCCCCAACTCGCCGGCGATATAGGCGAAGCCCTTGAGCGGAATCACCGCCCAGGGCACCGCCGGCGCGGCATTGGATTTCTGGCAGATGCGGCAGTGGCAATAGCCGGCTTCCTCGGGTTCCGCGTCCACCCGGTAGCGCACCGCGCCGCAGGCGCAGCCGCCGAACAGGGGCAAGGGCAACATGGCTTATCTCCTGAAGAGCAACCCATTACAGGTCAGGAAGATTCACAGCCTAGCCAGCATGCCGAAGGTCTGCAGCACCGCGACGCCAGTGAAGAGCAACAGGATTTGTCGCTCGGCCAGCGCGCAGACTTCCCCACGCTGTTCCGGCGGGCGCTCGAGATAATCCAGCGACTGCTGGAACAGCTGCCGGCTGATCAGCCGCGACAGCTGGTTCAGCTCGACTTCGTCGACATCCGGCAGCAGGTGGAACTGGCGGATGTCCTCGGCCATGTCCTCGCCGAACTCGTCCATCACCCGCGCCAACGCCTCGCGCAGCACCGGTGAGGGGCCATGGAGTTCGCGCACGCCGATGATGAAAGCCTGAGGGTTGCCTTCGACGAAGTCGAAGAACAGCCGTACGGTCTCCCGCGTAACCCGCTGGCCGCGCTCCAGGTCGAGGCCAAAAGGCACGCTGGCGGTGCCCTCCCCCGACTGCGCGCGCTCGGCAGCCTCGCGGCGCAGCTCGCGCAGCGGCTGGCGCAGCTGGGTGGCAATGTCGCGGATGATCGCCAGCCCCAGGTCATCCACGTCGCCGAAGTGCCGATAGAAGGTGTTCGGATTCAGCCCTGCCTCTCGCGCCAGCTCGCGCAACCCGAGGCTGCTCAGGCTACGCCGGCTGGCCGCCAGGCGCAGCGCCGCGTCGATCAGCGCGCGCTTGCCGGCGGCTTCCGCTGGCCGCTCTTCCTGTCCGATTTCCATGAGTCTGGTGCCCGGCCCCATCTAAGGTTGGTTGTTCCCAAGGTATACAGATGTCTACATTTCAGCACGTAGACAGTTGTATACGCCAGCAACAATCATAACAGGAGCTTGGCAATGGGCACCCAACCTAAGTCTGCCGCGAGCAGACACTGCAAGATCGCCATCATCGGCACCGGGTTTTCCGGGCTGGGCATGGCGATACGCCTGAAGCAGGAAGGCGAGAACGACTTCCTGCTGTTCGAAAAGGACGCCGGCGTCGGCGGCACCTGGCGGGTCAACAACTACCCGGGCTGCGCCTGCGACGTGCAGTCCCACGTCTACTCCTTCTCCTTCGAGCCGAATCCGGACTGGACGCGCATGTTCGCGCGCCAGCCGGAAATCCGTGCGTACCTGGAGAACTGCTGGAAGAAGTACCGCCTGGAAGACAAGACGCTGCTCAATACCGAGATGGCGCGCTTCGAATGGAACGAGGAACAGCAGCTCTGGCACCTGTTCGACGCCGCCGGCAACCACTACACGGCGAAGGCCGTGGTCTCGGGCATGGGTGCCCTGTCGATTCCTTCGATCCCGGCGCTCAAGGGCCTGGAGAACTTCCAGGGCAAGGCCTTCCACTCCCAGCAGTGGGACCATGACTACGACCTCAAGGGCAAGCGCGTCGCGGTGATCGGCACCGGCGCCTCGGCCATCCAGTTCGTTCCGGAAATCCAGCCGCTGGTGGCCAAGCTCGATCTCTACCAGCGCACCGCGCCGTGGATCCTGCCCAAGCCGGACCGCGCCATCAGCGACAAGGAACGTGCGCGCTTCCGCCACTTCCCGGGCGTGCAGAAGCTCTGGCGCGGCGCGCTCTACAGCATGCTCGAAGGCCGCGTGCTGGGCTTCACCTTCGCGCCCTGGGCGATGAAGCTGGTGGGCAAGCTGGCCGAGCGTTTCATCCGCCAGCAGGTCAAGGACCCGGACCTGCGCCGCAAGCTGACGCCGGACTACACCATCGGCTGCAAGCGCGTGCTCATGTCGCACAACTACTACCCGGCGCTGACGGCCTCCAACTCCTCGGTGATCGTCGACGGCATCCGCGAGATCAAGGCGAACAGCATCATCACCAGCGACGGACGCGAGCGCCAGGTGGACGCGATCATCTTCGGCACCGGCTTCACCGCCAACGACCCGATCCCGCGCGGCGTGGTGTTCGGCAAGGGCGGCGTGGACCTGCTCGACACCTGGAAAAACGGCCCGGAAGCCTACAAGGGCACCATGACCCGCGGTTTCCCCAACCTGTTCTTCCTCATGGGCCCGAACACCGGCCTGGGCCACAACTCCATGGTCTACATGATCGAATCGCAGATCGCCTACGTGCTGGGCGCCATCAAGCTGATGGATCGCCGCGAGCTGCAGAGCGTCGAAGTCAAGGATGAGGTGCAGGAGCGCTGGAACGAGAAGCTGCAGCGCGGCCTCAACCACAGCGTGTGGAACACCGGCGGCTGCAAGAGCTGGTACCTGCACCCGGTGAGCGGGCGCAACTGCACCCTGTGGCCGGGCTTCACCTGGCGCTTCCGCGCCCTGACCAGCCAGTTCGACCCCGGTGCCTATCATCTGAAGGCCAAGCCCTTGAACAGCCCCGTCGTCCAACCGCAACGCCACGCCGAGGAGGTGCCGGCATGAAGAACTTCGAGAACAAGGTCGCCGCCATCACTGGTGCAGGCTCCGGCATCGGCCGCGCCCTGGCCGTGGAACTGGCCTCCCGTGGCTGCCACCTGGCGCTGGCGGACGTCAACGCCGTCGGCCTGGAAGAGACGCGCCAACTGCTCTCCTCCTCCGGCGTACGTGTGTCCATCGACACCGTGAACGTCGCCGACCGCGAGCAGGTGCACGCCTGGGCCGACAAGGCTGCCCGAGAGCATGGCAAGGTCAACCTGGTGTTCAACAACGCCGGCGTCGCCCACGCCGGCACCGTGGAAGCCAGCGACTACGAAGAATACGAATGGATCACCAACATCAACTTCTGGGGTGTGGTCTACGGCACCAAGGCCTTCCTGCCGCACCTCAAGGCCTCCGGTGATGGCCACATCGTCAATGTGTCCAGCGTGTTCGGCCTGTTCTCCCAGCCGGGCATGAGCGCCTACAACGCCACCAAGTTCGCCGTGCGCGGCTTCACCGAGTCACTGCGCCAGGAACTGGACATGGAGCGCGGCGGCGTCTCCGCCAGCTGCGTGCACCCCGGCGGGATCAAGACCAACATCGCCAAGACCGCGCGGATGAACGACAGCATGGTCAAGGTCACCGGGCAGAACGCCGAGGCGGCGCGCACCCAGTTCAACGACCAGCTGCTGCGCACCACCCCGCAGAAGGCCGCGCAGGTGATCATTCGCGGCGTGGAGCGCGATTCGCGGCGCATCCTGATCGGCAGCGACGCCCACGCCATCGACCTGATGCTGCGCCTGCTGCCGGTCTGGTACCAGAAGGTGGTCACCGGCAGCATGAAGCTGGCCAAGCGCTTCGCTCCCAAGCCCAAGCGCAAGCCTGCCGCCGAGGGCTACGAGGCCAAATAACGCGTCATTCCCAAGAGTCCCTTTTCCCTGTCGGGCCGGCGCCCATCCCCCTTACCCCCGGATGGGCGCCGTTTTTTCCAGCACTCGTGGCGCTGCGTATACTGGCTGTCCGCCCCCGCACATCAGCCCAAGGACGACGACCATGAGCCAGACGCTCCCAGCCTTCCGCTATCACCCCGCCCCGCTTGCCACCGGCAGCGTGGTCGCCTCGGATGCGACCTGTCTGTGCTGCGGGCAGGCACGCGGCTACATCTACACCGCCTCTGTCTACACCCGCCACGATCTGCCGGAGAACTGCCTGTGCCCCTGGTGCATCGCCGATGGCAGTGCTGCCGAGCGCTTCGAGGCGAGCTTCGCCGATGACTATCCACTGCTGGATGCCGGCGTGCCCGATGCCGTGGTGCGCGAGGTCTGCGAGCGCACGCCGGGTTTCGCTTCCTGGCAGCAGGAGCACTGGCTCAGCTGCTGCGGTGACGCCTGCGCCTTTCATGGCGATGCGAAGCGCGAGGACATAGTCGCCCTCGGCGCCGCCGGGCTGGCCGGGCATTTCCCTGACTTCGCCTGGCCGGAGAAAACCTGGCTGCAGGTCGTCGAGCACTACCAGCCGGCGGGCGACCCGGCGATCTATCACTTCCGCTGCCTGCACTGCTGCACGACGCACTTCGGCATGGATTTCACCTGAGCAACCGGGGCGGCTCAGAGCCCCATCTGCTTGGCGATGATCTCGTTCATGATCTCCCGCGTGCCGCCGCCGATGGAGAGGATGCGGTTGTCGCGGTACAGCCGCTCCACCAGGCTCTCGCGCATGTAGCCCATGCCGCCCAGCACCTGCACCGCGTCGTAGGTCACACGGTCGGCCACGTCGGTAGCGAAGTTCTTGGCCATGGAGATTTCCTTGATCACGCTCTTGCCGACCGCCATCTTCGCCGCCTGGCGATAGGTGAACTCGCGGGACACTTCGACCTGCGTGGCCATCTCCGCGAGCCGGTGCTTGAGCACCTGGAACTTGCCGACCGGCTTGCCGAACGCCTCGCGCTCGCGGCTCCAGGCCAGCGCCTCGTCCAGCGCCAGCTGCGCGGTCATGTTGGCCATGATCGCCAGCGCCAGGCGCTCGCTCTGGAAGTTCGCCATGATGCAGGCGAAGCCCATGTTCTCCGCGCCGATGAGGTTCTCCACCGGCACCTTGCAGTCGTCGAAGAACAGCTCGGCGGTGTCGGACGCCCACCAGCCCATCTTCTTCAGCTGGCGACTCACGGTGAAGCCCGGCGTGCCCTTCTCCACCAGCAGCAGGCTGACGCCGCCGAAGCCATCGCCGCCGGTGCGCACGGCCACGGTGTAGTAGTCGGCGCGCACGCCGCTGGTGATGAAGGTCTTGCTGCCGCTCAGGCGGTAGTGGTCACCGTCGCGCACGGCGCGGGTCTTCAGGCTGGCGACGTCGGAACCGCCGGACGGCTCGGTGACCGCCAGCGCCATGATCTTCTCGCCGGCCAGCACCTGCGGGGCGATGCGCTCGCGCAGCTCCGGGCGGCCCCACTTGATCAGCGGCGGCAGGCCGATATCCAGCGAGCCCAGCCCCGCCACCAGCCCGCCGGAACCACAGCGCATCAGCTCCTCGCTGGCCGCCACCTTGGCGAACAGGTCGCCCTCGTGGCTGCCGCCGAGCGCCTCGGGGTAGCCGATGCCGAGGATGCCGGCCTCGCCCGCCTTGCGGTACAGCTCGCGGGGAAATTCCTCGGCCTCCTCCCAGTCGGCGACATGGGGCAGGATTTCACGCTCGACGAAGCGCCGAACGCTGTCGCGGACCAGGCGGTGGCTGTCATCGAAGTAATCGGCGAACACGGACATGGCAAGGCTCCAGGCGATTTGCCTGAAAACTTACCGAGCGCTTGCTTGGTTTACAAGGCGAGACACCCGCCATCGGCTAGGACAGATGCGCCGTCCCGAATCGCTCGCGGTACACCGAAGGCGCTACGCCCGCCGCCCCACGAAACGCATTGCGGAAACTTTCCACGGTGCTGAAGCCGCACTGCTCGGCGATCCGCTCGACGCTGTCGGCGCTGCTTTCCAGCAATTCGCGGGCGCGCAGCATGCGCTCGTGCTGTAGCCAGGCCTTGGGCGTCATGCCGGTTGCCTCGCTGAAACGGCGCAGGAAGGTGCGCTCGCTCATGGCCACGCGGCTCGCCAGTTCGCCGACGCTGATCGACCGGTCGAGCCGCTGCCGGGCCCAGTCCAGCAACGCAGCGAGGTCATGCCGAGGCGCCTTTGCCACCGGCGCGGGGATGAACTGCGCCTGGCCGCCGCCGCGCTGTGGCGACATCACCAGGCGCCGCGCGACGGTATTGGCAACCTGCGCACCGAAGTCCCGCGCCACCAGGTGCAGGCAGGCATCGATGCCCGCTGCGCTGCCGGCCGAGGTGATCAGTTGCCCGGCATCCACATAGAGCACCTGGGCATCGACTTCGATGGCGAGGAAACGCTTGGCCAGTTCATCGGCATAGCGCCAGTGCGTGGTCGCTCGCTGACCATCCAGCAAGCCGGTAGCGGCAAGGACGAAGACGCCGGAGCAGATCGACAGCAGCCGCGCGCCTTCGTCGTGGGCCATGCGCAGCGCCTGCACCAGCTCGGCGGACGGAGCCTCAGTACGGTCCCGCCAGCCCGGGACGATGATAGTGCCCGCTGTGGCCAGTGCTTCCAGGCCGCCATCGGCGAGCACCTGGATGCCGCCCAGTGCGCGCATCGGCCCCGCATCGACGGCAACCACCCGGTGGCTGTACCAGGGAAAATCGAATTCGGGGCGCGGCAGACCGAATATCTCCACGGCGATGCCGAATTCGAAGGTGCACAGGCCGTCGTAGGCGAGTACGGCGACTTCCAGGGGATTGCGCAGCATTGGCGGAAAACTTCCGATCACTGTCCAAACCGCCACTGTAGCCGACTCGGATGGCCACATACAGTGCTCCCATCTTCCACAGGAGCCTTGCCATGCCCAGCCTCGTCAGCCAATTCCCCGCCGCCCTGCCCGCCGACGCCCTCGCCCACTTCAGCCACCGCCTGGCCTTCGAGACCGATTGTTCGGACGTCAACCACGCCCTGCAGAACGGCGAGCAGGATTTCATCCTGCTCGATGTGCGCAACGCCGTTGCCTTCGCTCGCGGGCACGTGCCCGGAGCGCTGAACCTGCCCACTCGCGAGATCGATACCCGGCGCATGGCGCAGTTCGCGCCGGGCACCCTGTTCGTCGTCTACTGCGCCGGGCCGCACTGCAACGGCGTGCACCGCGCCGCCGCGAAGCTCGCGGCGCTGGGCTTGCCGGTGAAAGAGATGATCGGCGGGGTGACCGGCTGGCTGGACGAAGGCCTGGCGCTGCAGAGTGCGGAGGGCCACGAACAACCCAGCCCGAAAGAAGGCATCTCGTGCGCCTGCTGAGCATTCGAGAGGCGCAGCCGGACGATGTTCCTGCCGTGCTCGAGATGATGCGCGCGCTGGCGGGATTCGAGGGCTATCTCGACGCCTTCGCGGTGGACGCCGACGCCCTGCTTTCAAGAGCCTTCGGGCCGGCAGCACAGTGCCAGGTGTTGGTCGCCGAGACCGCTGCGATCTGCGGTTACGCCGTCGTCCAGAACCTTGCCTTCACCTTCGATCTACGCCCGAGTATTCGACTCAAGGAACTCTATGTCGTCCCGGAAGCCCGCGGCGGCGGCGTAGGCCAACAGTTGCTGCGGCGCGTGGCGCAGTACGCGCTGGCACAAGGCGCGGGCCGTCTGCTCTGGGACGTGCTGGCCGGCAATGATGCGGCCGAACGCTTCTACTCGCGCCTGGGCGGCCGGCGTGAAAGCCGGTGGATTGCCTACCGGATGGACGATCGGGAGCTGCTGCGCCTTGCCGGCGGTTAGCCGCCGATCGGCCGGCGCCCCGCCAGGGCG
>NZ_JBGLYK010000246.1:0-7693 GCF_047304025.1 Pseudomonas sp. Pseusp97
GCTTGCTCGCGAACCGCCTGATGCCACGGTGTCGGGCGGGGTTCGCGAGCAAGCTCGCTCCTACAGCTCCTACAGCTCCTGCACCCTCGCAATTTTGTCCAAGACCCGCCGTTCCCGCGCCGGTAAAGTAGGCCCATGGAACGCATCGAACACCACAGCAGCGGCCTGCCCGGCGTCCGTTTCATCGACGCCGAGTATCGCCGTTTCGCCTTTCCCCGGCATTTTCACCTCGACTACCACGTCGGGCTGATGCTGGACGGCTGCCAGCGCTACACCCATCGCGGTGAGCGCTCGCTGGCTGGCAATGGCGACATCCTGCTGATGAGCCCCGAGAGCATCCACGACGGTTCCAGCGAGGGCGAGGACGGCTACCGCATCCGTGTGCTGTCCATCGACCCGCAATGGCTGGACGACGCCTGCCGCGCCTTCAGCGATGGGCGCCAGGGCGCGCCGCGGCTCACCGCCGCGCAGCTGCGCGATCCGCTGCTGCAAGCCGAACTGCAACGCGCGCATACCCTGATGCTGGGCGGTGAACGGCTGGCGCAGGAAGGCCAGCTCTGGCAGGCGCTGGCCGCGCTGCTGGAACGCGCCTCCAGCCTGCGCATCCGCGAGCCGGGACAGGGCTTCGATGCGCCGACCTGGGCGCGCATTCGCGAATGGCTGGAATCGCGCCTGGAAACTCCGCCCACCCTGGAAGAGATCGCCCAGTTCTGCGACCTCAGCCCCTGGCAGGTGCTGCGCCGCTTCCGCCACCAGTGCGGGTTGCCGCCGCACCAGTGGCTCACCCAACTGCGCCTGGAACGCGCGCTGCCACGGGTGATCAAGGGCCAGCCGCTGGCGGAGATCGCCCTGAGCCTGGGCTTCTATGACCAGGCGCACTTCAGCCGCCTGTTCCGCCGCACCTACGGATTGCCGCCCGCGCGATTGCGTCAGCGCTGATCCGCCTCCCTTTCCCGTTTCCTTTCCCACTGGAGAATCCCGCCATGCAGGAGGTTCACGTCTTGCTCATGCTCACCGCCGTGTTCGCGGTCGCCCTGGTCAGCCCCGGCCCGGATGTCGCGCTGGTGGTGCGCACCTCGCTGCACCAGGGCCGCCGCGCCGGTGTGCTCAGCGCCCTCGGGCTGGCTTGCGGCATCCTGGTCCACGGCACCCTGGTGCTGACCGGCGTGTCGCTGCTGCTCAGCCGTTCGCCGCTGTTGTTCAGCGCCCTGCAACTGGTGGGCGCGGCCTACCTCGGCTGGCTCGGCGTCGGTGCGCTGCGCGCGTTGCGCAAGCCGGGTGGGGCAGGGCGGATCGACGGTGAGTTGTCCGCATCGAAGCTCGGCCCCTGGCTGCGCGGGCTGGCCACCAACCTGTTCAACCCCAAGGCGCTGGTGTTCTTCCTCGCGCTGCTGACCAGCCTGATTCCGGTGGACATGTCGGCTCCCGGCAAGGTCTCGGTGGCGGTGATGCTGTTCGTCGTCGGCTTCGCCTGGTTCAGCCTGCTCAGCGTGATCCTCACCCGACCGCTGTGGCAGCAGCGGCTGCTACGCGCGGTGCCGGTGATCGACGGGGCCTGCGGACTGGTGTTCCTGCTGGTGGCGGGGGGAATCCTGGTCAGCGTGGTGAACCACGCGACGCATTGGGTGTGAGGCGTGCTGGCGGATAACCTGTTCCAGGTTATGCGCCCTACGGTGGGGGTTCTCGTAGGGCGCCTAACGCGGCACGCGTTATCGCCGTACAAAGGGAGAGATCAGGACAAAACCGCCGGAGCGCCATGGAGTTTGGCCGTAGTGCCGTCATTCGCGGGAGCGCGGGTCATTGCCGCGTTCCCGGTGCTGTCGGAAAATTCAGGCTGTCATCCCCTGAGTTCACGCAGCATGTCGCAAGCGGTCTTCTTCGCCCACGCCAACGGTTTCCCCTCGGGCACCTACGGCAAGTTGTTCGATGCCCTGGAGCCGGATTACCGGGTCCATCGGCTGGACATGCACGGCCATGACCCACGCTTCCCGGTGAACGCCAACTGGGAAAACCTGGTGGAAGAGCTGCTGCATCACCTGCAGGCTCTGGACGAACCGGTGTGGGGAGTCGGCCATTCCCTCGGCGGCGTGCTGCATTACCACGCGGCGCTGCGCAAACCCGAGCTGTACCGCGGCGTGGTGATGCTCGACTCGCCGTTGCTGACGCTGGCCGACCAACTGGTGATCCGCGCTGCCAAGCGCTTCGGCTTCATCGACCGGCTGACGCCCGCTGGCCGCACCCTGGGCCGCCGCGAGGACTTCGAGGATTTCGCCGAGGCGCTGGACTACTTCGCCGGCAAGCCGCTGTTCAAACGCTTCGACCGCGATTGCCTGGAAGCCTACGTGCGCCACGGGCTGGCGCCGTCCGATGCGCGCGGCCTGCGATTGAAGTTCGATCCGGCCACGGAAATCTCCATCTACCGCAACGTGCCGCACACTGCTCCCGGCCGCGCCGGGCAACTGGCCGTGCCGCTGACCATGGTGCGCGGCCGTCACAGCCGCGTCGTGCTGCCGCACCATGCCCGCCTGATCGGCCGCATCCCCATGGGCGAAAGCCTGTCGCTGCCGGGCGGGCACATGTTCCCGCTGGAGCGCCCGCAGGACACCGCCGCGCTGCTCAAGACCGTCTTCGCCCGCTGGCAACAGCGCGCCACTTCCTGAGGAATCGCCATGACCGCCCAAGTCCAGGAAATCCGCCTGAACCTGCCGCACATCGAACTGGCCGCGCATCTCTTCGGCCCGGAAGACGGTCGCCCGGTGATCGCCCTGCACGGCTGGCTGGACAACGCCATGAGCTTCGCCCGCCTGGCGCCCAAACTCGAAGGCGTGCGCATCCTCGCCCTGGACTTCGCCGGCCACGGCCACTCGGCGCACCGCGCGGCGGGGGCCAGCTACCTGCTGTGGGACTACGCGCTGGACGTGCTGATGGTGGCCGACCAGATGGGCTGGGAGCGTTTCTCCCTGCTCGGGCATTCCATGGGCGCCATCGTCTCGGTGCTGCTGGCCGGCTCCATGCCCGAGCGCATCGAGCGCCTGGCGCTGATCGACGGCCTGGTGCCCTACACCGGCGAGCCGGACACTTCACCGCAGAAGCTCGGCGAAGCCCTGCGCGCCCAACTCGCCCTGCCGAACAAGCGCAAGCCGGTCTACGAAGCCATCGACCGTGCGGTAGAAGCGCGCATGAAAGGCGTCGGCGCAGTGAGCCGCGAGGCGGCGGAATTGCTGGCATCCCGAGGCCTGGTGCCGGTGCCCGGCGGCTACACCTGGCGCACTGACCCGCGGTTGACCCTGCCATCGCCGCTGCGCCTGACCCGCGCCCATGCGCGACAATTCGTCCAGTCGGTGCAATGCCCAGTCAGCCTGGTGCTGGCGCAGCAGGGATTGCTGATGGTCGAGCCGGCCATCCGCGAACTGCTCAAGGACAGGCTGTTCGAGGTCCATGAGCTGCCCGGCCAGCACCATCTGCACCTGGATGACGAGGCGGGCGCCGAAGCCGTCGCCGCGATCTTCCGATCCTTCCTGCTGGCCTGAGGGAAACACCCCGTAGCGCCCTTTGGCTTGACTAAAGCGGGGCCTGCCGCGACGCTGCACGGATCGCTTCAGGGAGATTGTGCATGCTCGACATCCAGACCGCCGCGCGCCAGGGGCCGGAATACCCTCACTTCGTCAGGACCGACGCGCACCGGATGTCACGGCGGCTTCGCACGCTGATCGCCGGCGGACTGCTCGGCTTCGCCAGCCTCGCCGGCGCCGCCGACCTGCCCGACAGCCACGACCTGGAGATACTCCCGCGCTTCCCGCGTTCGGAGATCGTCGACTTCAACCAGGCCGCCAGCCAGGAACGTATCTACCCGCAAGGCTCGATCAGCCGCATCAGTGGGCGCCTGCGCATGGAAGGGGAGGTGCGCGCCCTCGGCGACCTCACGGCCGTGACCTACCGCCTGCCCGACGAGGATTCCAGCCAGAGCGCCTTCGCCGCCGCGCGCAAGGACCTGCTCAAGGCCGACGCCACGCCATTGTTCTGGTGCGAGAGCCGCGATTGCGGTTCCAGCAACCTGCTGGCCAACTCGGTGTTCGGCAACTCCAAGCTGTTCGGCCCGGACGAGCAGCAGGCCTACCTGCTGGTGCGCCTCGCCGCGCCCCACGAGAACAGCCTGCTGGCGGTCTACACCATCACCCGGGGCAACCGCCGCGCCTACCTGCATGCCGAACAGCTGGACAGCACCGCCGCCCTCGGCGAACTGCTGCCCAGCCCGGCGACCCTGATGCGCCTGCTCAAGGCCAACGGCGAGCTGACCTTGAGCCACGTGCCGCAGGAACCGGGCGGCGCCTGGCTGGACCTGCTGGTACGTACCCTGCGCCTGGACACCGGCGTGCGCGTCGAACTGGCCGGCCAGCACGCCGGCGACTGGCGCGCCGCGCTCACCGCCCAGGGCGTACGCGATGCGCGTCTGGAGCAGGGCAAGGATGATGGCGATGGGCTTCATCTGACCTGGCTGCGCTGATTCCCCTACGCGCGGACGCGAAACGCCCTACACTGGGGCTTTCGAGCCGACTGGGGTTTCCAATGTTCGACAACGATCGCCTGTTGCTGCGCCTGCTGTTGCTCGGGTTGCTGGGCGCAAGTATCTGGGTGCTGCTGCCCTTCTGGTCGGCGCTGTTCTGGGCCGCCGTGCTGGCCTTCGCCAGCTGGCCGCTGATGCGCCTGCTGACCCAGTTGCTCGGCGGCCGCCAGGCCGCGGCGGCAGGCCTGCTGACCGTTGGCTGGATCGTGCTGGTGGCGTTGCCCCTGGTGTGGCTGGGCTTCGGCCTGGTGGACCGGGTGCGCGAAGGCGTCGAACTGGTGAAGAACCTGCAGGTCGCCGGGTTGCCGCCGCCGCCGGCGTGGATGGCGCGGGTGCCGCTGATCGGCGATCGTCTGATCGGCTGGTGGTACCAGGCCGACCAGCAGGGCGTGGCCATCTTCTCCGCGCTCAAGCCCTACATGGGCGAGGTCGGCAACTGGGCGCTGGCGCGCAGCGCCAAGCTGGGCGCGGGCATCTTCGAACTGGTGCTGAGCCTGGTGCTGATCTTCTTCTTCTACCGCGACGGCCAGCGCCTGCAGGCGTTCGCCCACGGCGTGCTGGAGCGCCTGATCGGCGAGGCGGCGCAGCAGTACATGGACATCATCGCCGGTACCGTGCAGCGGGTGGTCAACGGTGTGATCGGCACCGCCGCCGCCCAGGCCGTGCTGGCCACCATCGGCTTCCTTATCGCGGGCGTGCCGGGCGCGCTGGTGCTGGGCCTGTTGACCTTCGTCTGCAGCCTGCTGATGGTGCCGCCGCTGGTGTGGGGCCCGGCAGTGATCTGGCTGTTCTACCAGCAGAGCTACGGCTACGCGGTGTTCATGGCGATCTGGGGCTTCTTCGTGATCAGCGGCGTGGACAACATCCTCAAGCCCTACCTGATCAGCCGCGGCGGCAACCTGCCGCTGGTGGTGGTGCTGCTGGGCGTGCTCGGCGGGTTGCTCAGCTTCGGCTTCATCGGCCTGTTCCTCGGGCCGGTGCTGCTGGCGGTGGTCTACAACCTGGTCAGCGCCTGGGTGGCCAGCTCGCACCGGCCTCCGCCGCCGCCGGTGGTTTGATGGATCGGAGCGGGGTTTTGCCCTCTCCCTGACCCTCTCCCTGAAGGGAGAGGGGACTGTCCGGCGTGCTCTGAAGGCGCGGCACTCGCCGGCTGACTCCGCAGAAGGGCCGCGTGCCGAGCGGCTCCCTCTCCCTTCAGAGAGAGGGCTGGGGAGAGGGTGTCAGCAGGTGCTCCGATCTCGAGGGCTGTTCGCGAGCAAGCTCGCTCCTACAGGGAGCTCTGCCGCCATGGCGGATAACGCCTGAGGCGTTATCCGCCGTACAACCCTCGCCGGCTAGCTTTGTAAGAAGCTCCTGCGCCGAACGGCCCCCTCTCCCTTCAGGGAGAGGGCTGGGGAGAGGGTAGTGAAGCTTGCTCCAGCGTTTCCCAGGAGCGCTGTTCGCCAGCAAGCTCGCTCCTACAGGGAGCTCCGCCGCCATGGCGGATAACGCCTGATGCGTTATGCGCCGTACAACCCTCGCCGGCTAACTTTGTAAGAAGCTCCTGCGCCGAACGGCCCCCTCTCCCTTCAGGGAGAGGGCTGGGGAGAGGGTAATGAAGCTTGCTCCAGCGTTTCCCAGGAGCGCTGTTCGCGAGCAAGCTCGCTCCTACAAGGAGCTCCGGAGCAGGGCGCGAATAACCCGGAACGGGTTATCCGCCGCCATGGCGGATAACGCCGGGGGCGTTATGCGCCCTACGTGAGGGTCGAGCTCAGACGTGCTCGCTCCTGACCTGCACCAGCTTGTCCCGTCCGGCGCCCAGGCCGAACAGGATTCCCGCCACCGTCACCACCACGAAGATCACCCCGGTCGCTGCCCAGCCGCCGGTGGCGTCGTGCACCACGCCGACCAGGAAGGGCCCGCAGGCCGCCAGGGTGTAGCCCACGCCCTGGGCCATGCCGGAGAGGTTGGAGGCGACGTGGGAGTCCGGTGAGCGCAGCACGATCAGCGCAAGGGCGATGCTGAAGGTGCCGCCCTGGCCGAGGCCGAGCACCACCGCCCAGCCCCAGATGCCCGAAAGCGGGGCGAACAGCAGGCCGAGCAGGCCGGCCAGGGTCAGGCCCATGACCATCACCACGGCGATGCGCTGGTCCTTGCCGCGGGTGGCCAGCCAGGGCGCGGCGAGGGCGCTGAACAGCTGCACCATGACCGAACCGGAGAGCACCAGCCCGGCTTCCACCGCGCTCAGGCCACGGTCGATGAGGATCGACGGCACCCAGCCGAAGACGATATAGGCCAGCGACGACTGCAGGCCCATGTACAGCGTGACCTGCCAGGCCAGCGGGTCGCGCCACAGGCCCTTCACCTTGTACACCGCGCGGTGGGCGTGGTGGTTCTGGCGGGTCTGCGGCAGCCAGATCGCTGCGGCGACCACGGCCGGGATCGCCCAGAACGCCAGCGCCAGTTGCCAGCTGTCGTCCATCACCTTGGCCAGCGGCACGGTGGAGCCGGCGGCGGTGGCGGCGCCCAGGCACAGGGCCATGGTGTAGACGCCGGTCATGGTTCCGGCGATCTGCGGGAAATCGCGCTTGACGATGCCCGGCAACAGCACGCCGATGATGCCGATGCTGGCGCCGGCCACCAGGCTGCCGAGGAACAGCCCGGCCACCGGGAACAGGCTGCGCAGGACGATGCCGCCGGCCAGGGTGAAAAGAATCAGCAGGACGGTGCGCTCGGCGCCCAGGCGCCGCGCGAGCATCGGCGCCAGCGGCGCGAACAGGCCCAGGCAGAGCACCGGCAGGGTGGTCAGCAGCCCCGCAGCGGCAGCCGAGAGGCCGGTGCCGTCACGCACGGTGTTGAGCAGTGGCGACAGGCTGGAAAGCGCCGGGCGCAGGTTGATCGCCACCAGCACCAGGCCCAGCAGCAACAGCCAGGTGCGCTGCGGGCGCGGCGCGGCTTTCGTGTCGTCGTCCTCGGCGTCGATCAACAGTTCTTCGGGCGGGCAGGACACCTTGTGTTCGGCGTCTTTCGGCTCATGGGGCAAGGACATGGCGGGCATTCCAGGGCAGCAAGGCAGAAGAAGGCATTCAGAGTCAGATCAGCAGCGCGCGGTTCGCTCTCGCGGCGTCTTCGGCGTCGCCACGGGCGATG
>NZ_JBGLYK010000247.1:0-7680 GCF_047304025.1 Pseudomonas sp. Pseusp97
CCCCCCCCCCCCCGGGGCGCGGGGGTTTTGGGCTTTCCGCGCGCCCCGCGCCCCCCCCCACCCCCCCCCCGGGGGGGGCCCGGGCCCCCCCCCCCCCCCGCTCCTACAGGTCGGCTCCATGGTTTCGGCTCGCGCAGGAGCGGATTTTATCCGCGATCCGCCGGCAGGGCCGGCCTTTCTCCTGCTCCAATATTCCTGCTTTGGCTTGGGCACTTCGGCACCGCTTTGGCGTATGCGCGGACTCCGTGTTTCGCCCCCTCGGGCGAGTCCCTTTTGGCAAGCGTCGGATAGCCGCCCTCCCAAAAGGAACCAAAAGGTCTTGCCCCGGACATCCGGTTTTTCGCTTAGGCGAAAAATTCCCTCGTTAAAGCGAAGTTTCAGGGGCACGCTGCGAAGGGCCATCCCTGGCCCATCGCAGCTCTCGCGACATCCATGTCGCTCAACCCCTGAAACGTCGCTTCAACGAGGCCTCCTGAACGGGGCCGTTCGGAGTGCGAGGATGTTTCTCTGGAAGTCCTCAAGAGCCAAAGCCAAAGCCAAAGCCGGATCGGTCTGGGGTGGGCTCTTCGTAGGAGCGAGCTTGCTCGCGAACCGACCCCGCCGTGGGCGATGTTCGCGAGCTCGCTCCTACAGATATGTCTCGATTATGGCGGGGCATTGATTGCCTGAATGGTCTGAAAGCATCGTCCCAGGCGTTTACAAATCTTTTCCGAGACCCACCTTTCCGCATGCTGACTTCCCGGTCTGAAACGGGCAGAGTATGACCGCGTTCACACAAAAATAAGGCCGGGATACGGCCATAGGAGTAAGACATGCGGATCGGCTTGGTGGTCGATGCAACCTGCGACCTTCCCCCGGGATTCCTTGCTGCCCACAACATTCGCGTGCTGCCCATCGGTATCCGGGTAGGCGAGCGGCGCATCGTCGATGATCGCGACCCCGACACCACCCTCAGATTCTATTCCCAGGACCTGCCCAAGGTCGGCCCCGAGGACGGCAGCGAACCGCTGACGCCGGCGCAGACCCACGACTGGTTCCTGGAGCAACTGGTCACCGATTTCGACTACGTGATCTGCCTGACCGTGACCAGCCAGCGCAGCCCGATCTTCGAGCACGCCACCCAGGCTTCCTTCAGCCTGCTGCAGAGCTACAAGGAGCGCCGCGCGGCTGCTGGCATCGCGGGGCCTTTCGCATTGCGGGTGATCGATAGCCAGACCGTGTTCGCCGGTCTCGCCGTGCTGGCCGCCGAAGGCGTGCGCCTGCTCGGCGAAGACCAGCACCCCAACGCCGTGCGCACCCGCCTGGAGCAGCTCAGCCAGCAGATGAACACCTTCCTGGTCGCCAGCGACCTGGGACACATCCGCCGCCGTGGCTTCCAGAAGGGCGACCGCAGCAGCATCGGCGACCGCCTGCGCGGTGCCTTCCTCGGCCTGGGCTCGATGCTCGACATGAAGCCGGTGCTGAGCCTGGTACAGGGCGAGGACAAGCCGGTATCGGTGTCGCCGAACTATGAGAAGTCCGCCGAGCGCCTGCTCAACTTCGCCCGCACGCGAGTCGAGGCGGGCGAGCTGCTGGCGCCGCAGATGTGCCTGAGCTATGCCGGCGATCCCTCCGCCCTGCGCGACCTGCCCGGTTTCGCGGCGCTGGAAGCGGCCTGCCAGGCCAAGGGGGTGCAGGTGCATCTGGCGATGCTCAGCCCCACCGGCGGCATCAACCTTGGCGCGGGCGCCATGAGCCTGTCCTTCGCGGCCGAGCCCAAGCCCTTCGCCTGATTCCTACTTGTGCGCCCCCGCATGGTCCAGGCCGGGATGCTTTCCCGGCAGGGCCGTGCGGCAGGCCTCCTGCAGATACCCTTCGAAGCGCTCGACCACCGTGTCCCACGCCTGATGGATGGCGTGGTGGCGCGCATTGAGGCGCACCCGGCGCAGACGCTCCGGGTCACCCAGCAACCAGCTCGCCGCTTCGAAGAAGCTCTGGTTCTCGCCCGGCACACCGAGCACGCCGTTGTGCCCGTGGCGGATGTGCTGGCCGGCGGCCGCCTGGTCGAAGGCCACCACGCCCAGCCCTGACGCCAGCGCTTCCAGCACCACGTTGCCGAAGGTTTCCGAGAGGCTGGGGAAAAGGAACAGGTCGCCGCTGGCGTAATGCCGGGCCAGTTCCTCGCCGCGCTGCAGGCCGCAAAACACCGCTTCGGCCAGCTCTTTCTGCAGGTGCGCGCGCTGCGGGCCGTCGCCGACTATCACCAGGCGCAACTTCAGCTGCGGGTGCGCCGCGCACAGTGCGCGGAAGCTGCTGCCCAGCAGCGACAAGTTCTTCTCCGCCGCCAGCCGGCCGACGTGCAGCACGGCGATGTCGCGCTCGCCCAGCCCCCATTCGCGGCGCAGCGCTTCATCGCGCCGGGCCGGGTTGAACAGCTGGCTGTCGACGCCGCGCGAGAGCTGCGCCAGGCGCTCGAAGCCACGCCGTTGCAGCTCCATGGACTGGCTGGCGCTGGGCACCAGGGTCTGCTGGGTGCGGTTGTGGAACCAGCGCAGGTACAGCGTCACCAGGCGCATCAGCGGGCCGAAGCCATAATGCGCGCTGTACTGCTGGAAATTGGTGTGGAAGCCGCTGATCGCCGGGATCCGCAGGCGCCGCGCGGCGCGCAGGGCGGCGAGGCCGAGCGGGCCTTCGGTGGCGATGTAGAGCACGTCCGGGCGGATGTTCTTCCAGTGGCGCAGCAGCTTGTGCAGGCACGACTGGCCCCATTGCAGGCCGGGGTAGCCGGGCAGCGGCCAGCCGCGGGTGAGGACGAGCTCGCTGTCGCTGTGTCGGCCTTCGTCGCCCTGCTGGCGCGGGCGCACGACCTGGATCTGGTGTCCGAGGCGCAACAACCCCGAGGCCAGCCGGCCCAGGGTGTTGGCGACACCGTTGATTTCCGGCGGGAAGGTTTCGCTGATCAGCGCAATGCGCAGGGGAGTCGTGGTCATGCTCGCAGTGTCGCGGCGCGCGGTGGCGCGCCGATGACAGAGCGATGATCGATAGGTGACAGCTGACCGGAACCGCCAGCCGGTTACTTCACCAGCGCCTTGTCGCCGCCCTCGCGCACCCAGAACAGCACCGCGCCGGCGACGGCGGCGGGCATGGCGACCAGGTTGACCACCGGGATCAGCAGCGCGAGGTAGGTGATGCCGCCAAAGCCCATGCAGGCCCAGCGCTTGCTGCGCAGCCAGGCGAGCATCTCGTTCCAGCCCAGCTTGTGGTTGTCCGCCGGATAGTCGATGTACTGCACGGCCATCATCCACACGCCGAAGATCAGCCAGAGCGGGGCGGCGATCAGGTTGAGGCCGGGTACGAGGCTGAGGATGAACAGGGCGATGGCGCGCGGCAGGAAGTAGCCGAGCTTGCGCAGCTCGCGGCCGATGGTGCGCGGGACCATGGCAACCAGCTCGCTCCAGCTGAATTCGGGGAAGTCGTCGGTGCCGCGTACCACCACTTCGACCTTTTCCGCGAGGAAGCCGTTGAAGGGCGCGGCGATGATGTTGGCGATCATGGTGAAGGTGAAGAACACGATCAGCAGCACCAGTACGACGAACAGCGGCCAGAGGATGAACTGCAGGAAGCTGAGCCAGTCCGGCAGGCTGGGCATCAGGGCGTTGACCCAGTGGCTGAACTGGTTGATGGCGAAGCCGATCAGGCCGACGAACAGCAGGATGTTGATGCCCAGGGGCAGCAGCACGAACAGCCGCAGGCCGGGGCGCATCATCAGTTTAAGGCCTTCGCTCAGGTATTGCGGGCCGCTCAGGGTGGACATCGGCATCTCCAGGGTTGAACCGTAGGCGACCTTAGCAGACCCGGCGAAGGCCCGGCGAGCCGTCTGTTTTGCCGGGTATGTGTTCTCGTGCCAGCCCTCAGGCCGCCGTGTAGCGATAGCAGCGATTGCGTTCCTGCTTGGCCTGGTACATGGCGATGTCGGCGGCGCGGGTGAGGGCGTCGGCGTCGCCGGCATCCTGCGGGTAGAAGGCGATGCCGATGCTGGGCGTGACGAAGTCGATCACCGCGCCGCCCAGGTGGTACTCGGCGCCGAGCACGGTCAGCAGGCGCGTGCCCAGGGCTTCGGCCTGATCCGGCTCGGCGTTCGCCAGGAGCACGGCGAATTCGTCGCCGCCCAGGCGGAAGGCCTGGTCCGGCTGGCGCAGGCTGCTGCGCATGCGCTCGCCGACCGTGCCGAGCAGGGCATCGCCGATGGCATGGCCGAAGCGGTCGTTGACCTGCTTGAAGCGGTCCAGGTCGATGTACAGCAGGGCCACGCGATTGCTGTGCACGACGGCCTGCTGCAGTTGTTCGTTGAATGCCTTGCGGTTGCCCAGCCCGGTGAGGGTGTCGCGGTAGGCGAGGTCGAGCAGTTGCTTCTGGTACGCCACCTGGTCGCTGATGTCGCGCAGGATGCCGCGGAAGCCCTGGAACTCGCCCTGGGAGTCGCGGATCGCCGAAAGTCGGGTTTCGCAGCTGACCAGTCGGCAATCGCGGCGCTTGAAGGGAGCGGAGAAGGTGGTTTCCTGTTCATCGTCGCGGGCCTGCTCATAGAGGCTGCGGGCCCGCAGCAGGTCCGCCTGCTGCAGCAGAATGCCGAAATGCTGGCCGCTCAGTTGCTCGGCGCTGTAGCCGAGCATCCGGCACAACGCCGGGTTGAGGGTGCGGATGATGCCCCGGGTGTCCATCTCGAAGAAGCCGTCGCGGATCGCGTCGAGGATCGCCCGGTCCCGCGCCTCGCTCTGTTCCAGGCGGTCGAGCATGCGGTTCATTTCGCTCGCCAGCTGGCCCAGTTCATCTGCTCCCTGTGGGCTCAGGCGCGAAGGCGTGTCGTCCTGGCCGATGACCGCGACTTCCCGGTTCATGGTGGAAACCCTGCGGATGATGCGGAACTCCAGCGCCACATAGGCGAGCAGGGTGGCGCCGCCGAGCAGTCCGAGCGTCAGGTAGAGGAACAGCCGGACGGACTGTTGGCCCTGCTGGTAGAGCGGCCTGGGGCTGGTGAGCTCCAGGCGCAGTTGCGCCTTTCCGCGGGAGTCGAGGTAGAGCAGCGACATCTGCTGGCTGTTCTCGTCCAGCAGGCGCCGGGGGCTGAGCAGGGTGGCGCCGCGCCCGGTGGGAATGTTCAGGGTGCGCCAGTCCTTGCCCTGCACCGGGTCCTGCGCCAGACGCAGGCTCGCGCCCATCTGGGTCTGCAGGCTGGACATGCGTGCGCTGTCGAGCAGCACTCCAGCAATCACCGCGCCGGCCGGTTCGGCGGTGCCGGCGCTGTTGCTGATCGGGTAGCTCAGCAGCAGCTGTGGCACGCCGTCGATCTGCAGCAGCTGATCGAGGCTGTGGCGCGGGGCGCCTTCGATTTCCAGCGCGCCCAGGTCCAGCGCGGTACGCAGGATGCTCCGGCGTAGCCGGTCGGCGTCGGGCACTGCCTGATGGGGGAAGCGCCGGGGCAGTTCGTCGAGCTTCCACTGCTGGGCGACTATCTGTCCCTGGCGGTCGACGTAGAGCACGTAGTCGAAACCGAGGATGCCCAGCAGGTCCTGGTCGAGGTTGTCCTCGACGAAGTTTGCCTGCGGCCGACGCATGAACTGGTAGCTGGCGTCCCACCAGGCGTAGCTGTGGACGATGTCGAGGTTGCGCTGTTTCTCGTAGGCGACGCGGTTGTGGACGATGCGCACCTCATCGGCCAGGCGCTGGCGGTCGCCGCGGTCGAAGCGGTCGAGCAGGATCAGGTCCGATAGCAGCCAGACCCCGGCAAGGCTCGCGACGAACAGGGGCAGGCACAGCCAGAGCAGGCGGGCACGAAGGTTCATGGGAATGCGTGTGACCTTTGTTTTGCTTGAGTCTAGCCATCCGGGCCGTGGGTGCGCGCTGCATAGGGCAAGCCTATGAGGTGCATTGAGATTGGGCATTTCAGCAGGCTGCGAGCGTGGCGGTAAGCTGTGCGCCATGTGCTATCGAACAAGTTCGAGGGTCGTTCCGAGACTTCCTGACTTATCTCAACGAGCCGAGCGCGACCGCGGAAATCCCTGACTTATCTCAAGGGTTTCGCGGAGTTCTGCAGGAGAATGCAAACGTGATTTCGGTCACACCGCATTGCCTCCAGTCTCCGGGCGATGCGGTCCGCGCAAGAAATCTTTTACGTGGAGCTGCCGTTCTCCCAACCTTCCCCCTGGTGCTTTGGCAGCTCCCTTTTCTTTTGCCTGATTCATCTCAACTGAGCACTGGAGGCTGTCATGTCCGATCGTCATGCGCGCGTCATCATCCTGGGGTCCGGTCCCGCGGGTTACAGCGCCGCTGTCTACGCTGCGCGCGCCAACCTCAAGCCGCTGCTGATCACCGGCATGCAGGCCGGCGGCCAACTGACCACTACCACCGAGGTCGACAACTGGCCGGGCGACCCGCACGGCCTGACCGGCCCGGCGCTGATGCAGCGCATGCAGGAACACGCCGAGCGCTTCGAGACCGAGATCGTCTTCGACCATATCCACGGTGTCGACCTGGCCGGCAAGCCGTTCGTGCTCAAGGGCGACAGCGGCACCTACAGCGCCGATGCGCTGATCATCGCCACCGGCGCCAGCGCGCGTTATCTCGGCCTGCCTTCGGAAGAGCGCTTCATGGGCAAGGGCGTGTCCGCCTGCGCCACCTGCGACGGTTTCTTCTACCGCAACCGCGAAGTCGCAGTGGTCGGCGGTGGCAACACCGCCGTGGAAGAAGCCCTGTACCTGGCCAACATCGCCAGCAAGGTGACCCTGGTGCACCGCCGCGAAAACTTCCGCGCCGAGAAGATCCTGCAGGACAAGCTGCGCGCACGCATCGCCGAAGGCAGGATCGAACTGCGCCTGAACGCCCAGGTGGAGGAGGTGCTGGGCGACGAGATGGGCGTCACCGGTGTGCGCCTGCGCCACAACGACGGCGAGGCTTCCGAACTGCAGGTGGACGGCCTGTTCGTCGCCATCGGGCATACGCCCAATACCTCGCTGTTCGAAGGCCAGCTCGCGCTGAAGGACGGCTACCTGGTGGTGAACGGCGGCCGTGACGGCAACGCCACGGCGACCAGCATCCCCGGTGTCTTCGCCGCGGGCGACGTGGCCGACCACGTCTATCGCCAGGCGATCACCTCCGCCGGCGCCGGCTGCATGGCCGCGCTGGATGTGGAGCGTTACCTGGATTCCCTGTAACGGCCCGAAGAGCCGGCGTGCAGGAAGAGGCCCCGCTTGCGGGGCCTTTTTCTATCCCGCTTGGTGAGGCGGGTGCTCTGCGTAGGGGGGATAACGCGTCGGCGTTATCCACTGTCGTGGTATCGGCGGATAACCCGTTCCGGGTTATGCGCCCTACGTACCGGGGGCTCCGACCGTCCCGCAGGTCTCGAGGTCATGCAGAGCCACGAATGTAGGATGGGGCGTGCGTTCCGAGAGCTTGCGATACCCATGCTGTCGGTGCAGCCGAATCGATGGGTATCGCTGCGCTCCACGCCATCCTACGAAAGCGTTCGCCGGGGCCGGCTCTTCGTAGGAGCGGGGGGGGGGGGGGGGGGCCGCGCCGGCCCGGGGGGGGGGGGGGGGGGGGGGGGGGCGGGGGCGGGGGGGGGGGGGGGGGGGGGGGGGGGGGGGGGGGGGGGGGGGGGGGGGGGGGGGGGGGGGGGGGGGGGGGGGGCGGGGGGGGGGGGGG
>NZ_JBGLYK010000248.1:0-7671 GCF_047304025.1 Pseudomonas sp. Pseusp97
CGGCTGCAGCGGCAACGATCCGCTGGCCAGTCCCGAAGCCGTGCAGCGCATGGCCCGCCACTGGCGCGCCAGCCTGGTCGAGCTGGGCCGCGTCGGCCATCTCAACCCCGCTTCGGGATTCGGCGACTGGCCACAGGCCGACGAGCTGATCCGGATGCTGGACAGCTGATTCACCCAGACAACCGATCAACCCAGCAACTCCCGGTTCCGGCGTCCGCGCCGGGGCAGGCCCCCGTGCGCTCCGGCGCAGGGGGAGGGGCTGCGGGACGGGCCCGGAAAGCGTCCCGACCACAACAAGAAACGGAGCACGAGAATGCATCATCAGAGCAACCCGCACCGCCCCCTGCAACGCTGCCTGCTGGCGAGCGCAGTCCTCGCCGCCATGGCCGCGCAGCCGCTGCAGGCCTTCGAGCTGGACACCGGCAATCCGGATCTGTCGATCCGCTTCGACAACACCGTCAAGCTCAGCTACGGGCAGCGGGTCGAGTCGCCCAACAGCAAGATCGCCGGCACCGCCAACACCAACGACGGCGACCGCAACTTCTCTTCCGGCAGCCCGGTGACCCAGCGCTTCGACCTGCTCAGCGAACTGGACTTCGTCTACCGCGAGAGCATGGGCTTCCGCCTGTCCGCCGCCGGCTGGTACGACCATGCCTACGATGATGTCGGCTCGGATAACCCGTTCCCCGGCCAGAAAGGCAACGCCGGCCACCTGGTCAGCCGCAACGGCACGGTCATCGCCCCGCGCGGCGCGCAGCCGGCCACCCACGGCCTGAGCAACTTCGCCGACCGTTACTACAATGGCCCGTCCGGCGAGCTGCTCGATGCCTTCGTCTTCGCCAGCCACCAGGTCGGTGACGACATGCAGCTCAGCGGCAAGCTCGGCCGCCACACCATCTACTGGGGCGAGACGCTGTTCAGCGCCGCCAACGGCATCAACTACGGCCAGTCGGCCCTGGACCTGGGCAAGCTGTACAACGTGCCCGGCACCGAGGCCAAGGAACTGTTCATGCCGCGCAACCAGCTGTCCGCCTCGCTGACGGTGAACCCCGAGCTGACCCTGGCCGCGCAGTACTTCCTCGAATTCGAGAACTCGCGCTTCCCCGAAGGCGGCACCTACATGGGCCCCTACGACATGCTCAACGACGGCGGCAACGTATTCTGGCTGCCGCTGCCGGCGCAGAACGCCTTCTACGGCGCGCCGCGCGGCCATGACCGCGAGCCCGACAACACCGGCGACTTCGGCCTGATGGCCAAGTGGAGCCCGGAATGGCTCGACGGCACCCTGGGCTTCTACTACCGCAACACTTCCGACACCCTGCCGGCGGTGCTGGTGAATGCGCCGAACCTGCACAAGCCGGGCCTCGCCGGCCTGCAGGGGATGAACTACGTCACCGCCTACGCCGACGACATCGACATCTACGGCATCAGCCTGTCCAAGGAAATCGGCGGCGTCAGCGTCGGCATGGACCTGAACTACCGCGAGAACATGCCGCTGGCGAGCAACTTCACCACGGTCAACTCCACGCTCTATGCAGCGGCCAAGCGCGGCGTGGTCAACGGCGCCAACCTGATCGGCGAGATGCCCAGCGACGGCGATACCGGCCTCGCCCGCGGCAGGACCTTCCACGTCGTGCTCAACGGCCTGGTGACCTTCGGCGCCACCCCGCTGTGGGACGCCTCGTCGCTGGCGGTGGAAGGCACCCTGACGCACCTGATCGACGTCACCGAAGGCGAGCAGACCTTCAAGGGCGACTCCAGCTACCACGGCGTCGACAAGGTCACCACCAACGCCTACGCCATGTCCGCCAACTTCACCCCGACCTGGTACCAGGCCTTCCCCGGCGTCGACCTGTCCATGCCCATGGCCTACAACGTCGGCCTGCACGGCAACTCGGCGGTGCAGCTGGGCGGCAACGAAGACGCCGGCAGCTACTCGGTCGGCGTGGCCGCGGACTTCCACCAGAAATACCGCCTGGACCTGAAATACGTCGACGCCTTCGGCCCCTTCGATACCTGCGAGAGCGGCCGCGACAACAACACCCCCGGCGCCAACGGCCAGTACCAGTGCATCCCCGGCCAGATCACCTCGCAAGGCGGCCTCGCGCCCCTGCTGAAGGACCGCGGCATGGTCACCGCATCCCTGAAGGCCACCTTCTGATTTCACCCCAGGTCTCGACTTCGAGGCAGGAGAAAAACAGCATGAACTTCAAACCCACCCTGATCGCCACCGCCCTCGGCCTGACCCTCTGCGGTCTGGCCCAGGCCGCCGTCTCCCCGCAGGACGCCGCCCAGCTGGGCAGCACCCTGACCCTGGTCGGCGCCGAGAAAGCCGCCAGCAGCGACGGTTCGATTCCCGCCTACGCCGGCGGCCTGACCACCGCCCCGGCCAGCTTCAAGGCCGGCGACAGCATGCGTCCGGACCCGTTCGCCAGCGACAAGCCGGTGCTGGTGATCGACGGCAAGAACGTCGACCAGTACAGGAACGAGCTGTCGGCCACCACCGTCGAGCTGGCCAAGCGTTACCCGAGCTTCCGCGTCGATGTCTACCCGACCCACCGCAGCGCCGCGCTGCCGGACACGGTGCTGGAAAACAGCAGGAAGAACGCCGTCACCGCGCAGTCCCTGGAAGGCGGCACCGCCATCGACAACGCCCTGCCGGGCGTGCCGTTCCCGATTCCGAAGAGCGGTTCCGAGGCGATGTGGAACTTCCTGCTGCGCTACCAGGGCGTGAACATCAAGGCCAAGTACGACTCCTGGAACGTCGATGCCTCCGGCAGCGCCAACCTCGCCACCACCGGCCAGGCCTTCATCAACTACCCGGTGTACGAAGACCTCACCCAGCCGGTGAAGGGCTCCGAGGTGTACTACCAGATGAAGCTGTACTACAGCGGTCCGGCCCGCCGCGCAGGCGAGGCGATGATGCTCAAGGACGCCGCCAACCCGCTGCAGCAGCCGCGCCGCGCCTGGCAGTACCTGCCCGGCCAGCGCCGCGTGAAGCTCGCGCCGAACCTGGCCTACGACACCCCGAACCCCGGCATGGCCGGCGCCGGCACCTACGACGACGTGTTCGTCTTCAACGGCGCGCTGGACCGCTACGACTGGAAGCTGGTGGGCAAGCAGGAAATGATCGTGCCCTACAACACCTACCGCCTGACCTACGCCAGCGACATCAAGCCGGTGGTCACGCCCAACCACCTGTCGCCGGACTACGTGCGCTGGGAGAAGCACCGCGTGTGGGTCGTCGAAGGCACCCTGAAGTCCGGCGCGCGGCACATCTACGCCAAACGTCGCTTCTACCTCGACGAGGACAGCTGGGTGGCCCTGGCTTCCGACCAGTACGACGCCCGCGGCCAGCTCTATCGCGGCTCCTTCGCCTTCCTCAGCCAGAGCTACGACAAGCGCATCCCGGACGCCACGCCGTTCATGATCTACGACCTGACCGCCGGCTCCTACAACATCAACGGCGTGGTCGGCCCGTACGGCGGCATCAGCTACATCGACCCGCTGGCCAAGACCCAGTGGTCCCCCGAAGCGCTGGCCGGTAGCGGCATTCGCTGATGAGGGACGCGGCGGCCCGGCCTGATGCCAGGCGGGGCCGTCGCGGATCCTGCAGCGAAAGCTGCCAGGAACGATGCGAAGAGAGTTGTGAGGAAAGCTTCATGCAGATCCCCTTCAAGCGCCTGATGCTCCTGGGCGCCTTGCTTCTGGCGGGCGGCGTTCAAGCCGGCGAGACGGTCGCAGAGTTCGTCGATGTACTCGACCAGCCGGCGCCCCACAGCGCTGTTCCCAGCCACGTGCCGCTGCTGGCCGTCACCCGCGTCGACAAGCGCCTGGTGAGCGTCGGCCAGCGCGGCCACATTCTCTATTCCGACGATGGCGGCACCAGCTGGCTGCAGGCCGAGGTGCCGGTCAGCTCCGACCTCACCGCCGTGCGCTTCCCCACGCCGCAGGACGGCTGGGCGGTCGGCCACGACGGTGTGGTGCTGCACAGCGCCGACGGCGGCAAGCACTGGGAGCGCCAACTCGACGGCCGGCAGATCGGCCAGCTGATGCTCGACTACTACGCCGCCCACCCGCAGCCGGACAACGCCACCTGGCTGGACCAGGCGCGCCGGTACCAGGAGGAGGGCGCCGACAAGCCGTTCCTCGACCTGTGGTTCCGCAACGCGAACGAAGGCTTCGTGATCGGCGCCTTCAACCTGATCCTGCATACCAGCGACGGCGGGCGCACCTGGGAGCCCTGGAACCACCGTATCGACAACCCGCAGGCGCTGCACCTGACCGCCATGGCGGCCAGCGGCGACGACCTGTTCGTCGTCGGCGAGCAGGGCCTGCTGCTGCGTCTGGATCGTCAAGAAGAGCGCTTCGTCGCCCTGCAGTCGCCTTATGCCGGCAGCTTCTTCGGCGTTGTCGCGCGGCCCGGCCTGGTGTTCGCCTACGGCCTGCGCGGCCACGCAATCCGCAGCCTCGACGGCGGCGAAAGCTGGAGCGCGGTGGACACCGGCCTGCCGGTGAGCCTGACCGCCGCCAGCTTCGATGCCAACGGCCGGCTGTACCTGTTCAGCCAGGCCGGCCAGGGGCTGGTCAGCGATGACAGCGGCGCCAGCTTCAAAACCCTGGACCTGGCCGAGCGCCTGCCCGTCAGCGGCGCCTTGGCCGGCCCCGGCCGCCTGCTGCTGGTAGGCGCCCGCGGCGTACGCGAGAACGCGATGCCGGTGCGCTGAGCGCACCGGTGTTTCACCCGTTCAAGAACCATAAGAACAAGAGATAGAGAGACAGCCTCATGGTCGACCTGAAGCAAGGCGAGATGCCTGTAGTCCGCGAACTGCGGGACTTTGACACCCACAGCGGGAACCTGCTGGAGCGCCTGGTGTTCAACCACCGCGCGCTGTTCATCGCCCTGATCGCGCTGGTCACCCTGGTGCTGGGCTACATGGCCGTGACCCGTCTGGAGATGCGCCCGGCCTTCGAAAAGATGATCCCGCACGGCGATCCCTACATCCGCAATTACCTGGACAACCGCGCCGCCCTGCGCGGCCTGGGCAACTCGGTGCGAGTCGTGGTGGAGAACCCCAACGGCGACATCTTCGACCCGGCCTACATCGACAGCCTGCGGCAGATCAGCGACCAGCTGTTCCTCAGCCACGGCGTCGACCGCGCCTGGATGAAATCACTGTGGTCGCCGGCGGTGCGCTGGACCGAGGTCACCGAGGAAGGCTTCCAGGGCGGCCCGGTGATGCCCGACGGCTACGACGGCAAGCCCGGGTCCATCGGCCAGCTGCGGCAGAACATCGCCCGCGCCGGCATCGTCGGCAGCCTGGTGGGCAACGACTTCCGCTCCAGCATGCTGGTGGTGCCGCTGCTGGACCGCGACTCGGCCACCGGCAAGGGCATCGACTACCGCGAGTTCTCCCGCGCCCTCGACGACCTGCGGCTGAAATACGAATACCTGGGCGACGCCCGCGCCTTCGCCGCGGGCGAGGAGGGCAAGGGTCCGGTGCGCCTGCACGTGATCGGCTTCGCCAAGCTGGTGGGCGACCTGATCGACGGCCTGGTGCGGGTGATGCTGTTCTTCGGCCTGGCGGTGGTCACCGCCTTCGTCATCATCCTCTTCTATACCCGCTGCCTGCGCAGCAGCCTGCTGGTGATCGGCTGCTCGCTGCTGGCGGTGGTCTGGCAACTCGGGCTGGTGGCCTGGCTCGGCTACGCGCTGGACCCGTACTCGATCCTGGTGCCGTTCCTGATCTTCGCCATCGGCGTGTCCCACGCCACCCAGAAGATGAACGGCATCATGCAGGACATCGGCCGTGGCACCCACAAGCAGGTCGCCGCGCGCAACACCTTCCGCCGCCTGTTCCTGGCCGGCGTCACCGCGCTGCTGTCCGATGCCGTGGGCTTCGCCGTGCTGATGCTGATCGACATCCCGGTGATCCAGGACCTGGCCATCGCCGCCAGCATCGGCGTGGCGGTGCTGATCTTCACCTCGCTGCTGATGATGCCGGTGGCGCTGTCCTACGTCGGCGTCAGCCCGAAGGCTGCTGCGCGCGCCCTGCGCGAGGATCGCCAGGCGGACCAGCATGCCGGCCTGGGCAAGCTGTGGGACCTGCTGGACCGCTTCACCGAGCGCCGCTGGGCCAGCGTGGCCGTGATCATCGCTGCGCTGCTGGGCGCCGGTGGCCTGCTGGTCAGCCAACACCTGCAGATCGGCGACCTCGACACTGGCGCTCCCGAGCTGCGCGCCGACTCGCGGTACAACCGCGACAACGCCTACATCACCAGCCACTACGCGCTTTCCAGCGACCTCTTCGCGGTGATGGTGAAGACCGCTCCGGAAGGCTGCCTGAACTACCGCACGCTGATCCTCGCCGATCGTCTTGGCTGGGCGCTGCAACAGCACGAAGGCGTGCAGGCCACCACCTCTCTCGTCAACGCGGTCCGGCAGATCACCGCCGGCACCTACGAGGGCAACCCCAAGTTCGCCAGCCTGCAGCGCAACCAGGACGTGCTCAACTACGCCGCCCAGCAGGCCTCGGTGAACACCCCGGAGCTGTTCAACACCGAATGCTCGCTGATGCCGGTGATCGCCTTCCTCAAGGACCACAAGGCGCAGACGCTGGACGAGGTGGCCGGCATCGCCGAGAACTTCGCCCGCGCCAACAGCACGCCGGAGCGCCAGTTCTTGCTGGCCGCCGGCAGCGCCGGGATCGAAGCGGCGACCAACCGCGTGGTGCGCGAGGCCAACCATCGGATGCTGTTCTACGTCTACGCGGCGGTGGGCATCTTCTGCCTGATCACCTTCCGCAGCTGGCGCGCGACCCTGGTGGCGCTGCTGCCGCTGGTGCTCACCTCGATCCTCTGCGAGGCGCTGATGGTGATGATGGGCATCGGCGTGAAGGTCGCCACGCTGCCGGTGATCGCGCTGGGCGTGGGCATCGGGGTGGACTACGCGTTGTACCTGCTCAGCGTGCAGCTACAGATGCAACGAGCCGGGCTGCCACTGTCGGTCGCGTACAAGCAGGCGGTGGCCTTCACCGGCAAGGTGGTTGCGCTGGTTGGCGTGACCCTGGCGGCGGGCGTCATCACCTGGGCCTGGTCGCCGATCAAGTTCCAGGCGGATATGGGCATCCTGCTGACTTTCATGTTCCTGTGGAACATGCTCGGCGCGTTGATCCTGATTCCGGCGCTGTCGCATTTTCTGCTGGGCGGAAAGAAGCTCTGAGCGCGAATGCCGTGCCCCTGCAGGAGCGGACCTTGTCCGCGAAATCCCTCGCGGCGTACGCCCATGCCATGGGTTCCTGCGACGCTCCGCCGCTTCGACAACGGCGGATAACGCTGGCGCGTTATGCGCCCTACGGTTTGTGCCGTGCCGTGCCGTTCGCGAGCAAGCTCGCTCCTACGAAGAGCCGTATCGCCGCACCCTGTAGGAGCGAGCTCGCTCGCGAACGCCCCACGCCGACCTTGCGGTAGAGCGCCATCCTCCGGGGTGTTCCTCCTGACGTTTCTGCGTGCACGTAGGGCGCATAACCTGGAACGGGTTATCCGCCGCTTACGACAACGGCGGATAACGCTGGCGCGTTATGCGCCCTACGGTTTGTTCCGTGCCGTTCGCGAGCAAGCTCGCTCCTACGAAGAGCCGTATCGCCGCACCCTGTAGGAGCGAGCTTGCTC
>NZ_JBGLYK010000249.1:0-7597 GCF_047304025.1 Pseudomonas sp. Pseusp97
GGGGGGGGGGGCCCCCCCCTCAACCCGGCCGCCTGGTTTCCCCCCAACCCCCCCCACAAAAACACCCCCCCCCCCCCTTGCGCGGGGGCCGGCCCCCCCCCAACCCACTTCGCTCCGCTATCGCCATTGCACACCCGACAATCTTTACGCTTTCCCCGAAGTCATTCGTCTCGTCTGTAAAGACCAGTAATTTCAAGGAATTGGAAATGACCACCGTCGAACTCCCCACCCTGCGCTCGCAGCGCCTGAACGCTCTCACCCACGCCCCCCATGAGCGTCTCGACCACGCCGTAAAGGCCCGCGAGCCCTTCTCCAGCCGCGAGCGTTTCGCCCGTTTCGTCGTCGCCCAGTACCTGTTCCAGTCCGAGCTGCAGGCCCTGTACCAGGATGCCGAACTGGGCAGGATCTTTCCCGACCTGCCGCAGCGCTGCCGCGCCGAACAGGCCCGCCTGGACCTGGCCGACCTCGACACCGAAGTGCCCGCCCCGGTGGCCGGAGCCATCAGCCGTCCGACCCTGGCGCACGCCCTGGGCTGGCTGTTCGTCTCCGAAGGCTCCAAGCTCGGCGCTGCCTTCCTGATCAAGCGCGTCGCCGCCCTGGGCCTGGACGAGAAAACCGGCGCCCGCCACCTGGGCGAGCCCGAAGGCGGCCGTGCCGAAGGCTGGAAGCACTTCACCCGCATCCTCGATGGCCTGGAGCTGAGCGAGGCCCAGGAACGCGAAGCCGAAGCCGGCGCCATCGCCGCCTTCGAGCGTTTTTCCCAACTGCTGCAGCACAGCTACGACAGTGCTCCCGCCGCCGTCTGAGGCCCTTGAGCGCGCGCCCGCCGACAAGGCGCGCGCCAATCCCTTCAGCCCCGCGCGCTCGCGGCTGGCCCGTCTCGCGTTTGGGTTGCTGGCGTACACCAGCCTCGGCGTGGGCATGCTGGGATTGGTGGTGCCAGGCTTGCCGACCACCGAGTTCGTCCTGCTCGCCGCCTGGGCCGCGTCGAAGAGTTCGCCGCGGCTGTCCGCCTGGCTGGAAAACCACCGGCTGTTCGGCCCGATCCTGCACAACTGGCGCAACGGCCGCGCCGTCGCCCGCCGCGCCAAGATCAGCGCCAGCCTGGCGATGCTCGCGGCGCTTGCGCTCATGCTGATCACCCTGCCCCACGGCCTCTGGCTGTACGCGGTGATCCTCGGCATGGCGGTTGGCAATCTGTGGATCTGGTCGCGCCCCGACACGCCCAGGGCGTAGTCAGGGCGCCGGGCCGGATTTATGCTGGAGGTCCGATTCCGCACAGCCGCCACGAGCCATGAACCAGCCCACCAGCAAAGTCGACGCCGTCCTCGCCGAAGCCCAGCGCCGCCGCGAAAGCAGCTACCGCGAAAAAGCCCTGAAGATGTACCCCTGGATCTGCGGTCGCTGCGGCCGTGAATTCAGCGGCGTGCGCCTGCGCGAACTGACCGTGCATCATCGCGACCACAACCACGACAACAACCCCGAGGATGGCTCCAACTGGGAGCTGCTGTGCCTCTACTGCCACGACAACGAGCACCAGCGGCAGGTGGACCTGCACTACCAGAACAGCAACGACGCCGGCGCCAAGGGCCCGAAGGTCACCCACAAGGGATTGGCCGGCCTGGCGGACCTGCTGAAGAAGAAGGACGACGGGCACGCCTGAGAAAACCGCCCAGCCCCGTAGGAGCGGATCTTATCCGCAAAAAGGTTCTCTTTCTGCCGGAACATCCGGCGTGCCCGGTCGCATTCGCGAGCAAGCTCGCTCCGACAGTGGAGGCTCGGCACACTCCTGTAGGAGCGAGCTTGCTCGCGAACCCAGCCCCGTCGGGAAGCCATTCGCAAGCGCCCTCGCTCCCGCAACAGCTTCCGCTACTTGAGGCCGGCAACGATCTCCAGCGAGCGCAACCGCAGCTCGTGGTCGTAGATATCGCTGGTGAAGATGATCTCGTCCACGCCGGTCTGCTCCAGCAGGATTTCCAACCGGCTGCGTACCTTCTCCGGTCCGCCGATCACCGCCAGGCCGAAGAAATTGCCCACCGCTTCCTGCTCGTGGGGCAGCCACAGGCCGGCCATGCTTTTCACCGGGGGTTTCTGCTTCAGGCTGTCGCCACGGATCAACGCGAGCACGCGCTGGAAGGCCGTGGTCGCCAGGTATTCGGCTTCCTCGTCGGTCGGCGCGGCCACCAGCGGTACGCCGATCATGGCGTAGGGCTTGTCGAGTACCGCCGAGGGCTGGAAGTTCTCGCGGTAGATGCGCAGTGCGTCATGCAGGTAACGCGGCGCGAAGTGCGAGGCGAAGGCATAGGGCAGGCCTTTCTGCGCGGCCAGGTGCGCGCTGAACAGGCTGGAGCCCAGCAACCAGATCGGCACGTTGGTGCCCTCCCCCGGGATCGCCAGGAGCGACTGCTGGGAGCGGCGCGGGCCGAGGAGCATTTCCAGCTCGGCAACCTGCTCGGGGAAGTCCGCGCCATCGCCCAGGCGGTCGCGGCGCAGCGCGCGCATGGTCGCCTGGTCGGCGCCGGGCGCGCGGCCCAGGCCCAGATCGATACGGCCGGGATAGAGGGTTTCCAGGGTGCCGAAGTTCTCCGCCACCACCAGCGGCGGATGGTTGGGCAGCATCACCCCGCCGGAGCCGACGCGGATGCGCTCGGTCTTGCCGGCAATGTGGCCGATCAGCACGGCGGTGGCCGAACTGGCGATGCCGTCCATGTTGTGGTGCTCGGCCAGCCAGTAGCGGGTAAAGCCCAGGCGCTCGACGTGCCGGGCTACCTCGACGGCGTTGTTCAACGCCTCGGCAGCGGTGCCCTGGTCGCGCACGGGCACCAGGTCGAGCATGGAGAAGGCAATATCTGACAGGGACTTCATAGGCACTCCGATTCGGGTCACGCAGACGCCAAAAAACAACGCCGCGGACATGACTTTGACCGTGACTCTATCGACGCACCCTGCGCCTGGCCACTTGTCGGGATCGATAGTGCTCATGCCGGCGAGTGATACAGCAGTGACAGCGCATTGCCATGGCGCGTTCACGGGATAGTCACCAGCCTGTCATGCCGGGCGGCCAGAATGCCCTTGCGCTGAAGGACCAGCGCCCCATCTCTGCGGGAATCCGCCGGCGATCCTCCCCAGGCAACGGCGAAATCCTGTGGCCTACGAAGCAAAAAGCCCGCATCCGTGCGGGCTTTTTGCTTAGGTCACCGCCGGAAGCTTCAGTCGCGGTTCTTCACCATTTCGAAGAGCTTCAGGCGGTCGCTGATTTCCTGCAGGGTGTGACGGAATGGGTCGTGCTGCTCGCTGTGGGCCGGATCGACGAAATTCCACACGATCACTTCGCTGGAGGTCGGCAACTCGTCGCCCTCGTCGGTGGACTTGTCGCACAGGTCGATCAGGTAATCGAAGTGCTGGCCGCGGAATTCGTCGATGGATTTGCTGCGCAGGCCCTGGGCGGAAATCCCGGCGTGCTCCAGCACGTCGCGCGCGCGAGGGTCGATGGCGGTCGGCCGGATACCCGCGCTGAAGGCTTCGAAGTGTTCGCCATCGGTGTGCCGCAGCAGCGCCTCGGCCATCGGCGAGCGGGCGTCGTTGGCGACGCAGACGAACAGGACTCGGCGTTTCTCGGTCATCTTTACCTCGGCAAGGGGGCGGTCATGCGCCCCTTATACGTCAGGTTTTATGACAGGGCCGTGTCAGCGCCATGAAGGCTCACAGCACGATGTAGTCGCTGCGCTGGACGATGCCGCGACTCTCGCCTTCCACCAGGTGCACGTAGCGCCCGCCGACCTGGTCGATGGGGATGCAGTCGTCGACATCGATCACCGCGTCGGTATGTGCCTTGTCCCAGCTGCGCGGCATGCGCCGCTTGGCGCGCACCTTGGCCTCAGCCGCGTCGCGCGCGGCCACCAGCACGTACTGGTGCGCTTCGCCGAAGCTGCCCAGCTCGTAGCCGCCGAGGTTGACGAAGAATAGCCGCTGCTCGCCCGGCGCCGGCATCGCCGCGCTGAACTCGACGCGGTATGCCTCGACACCATCCACCTCCAGCCAGGAGTCGATGTGCAGGCCATCCGGGCTGCCGAACCAGGCTTCGCGCAATTGCGGATAGGTGGATTTCAGGTTGTCGCCAATGACGAAGGCCACGTCATGGACCTCGATCCGCGCGCGCGGATGGCGTCCTCCCAGCATGACTACGAACAGCATTTCAGACCCTTCCCAGGTTTCAGACAGGCTCTGACAGATCCGTCCGGGGGCAGGTTCAATCTAGTGGCGGATAAATGGCTATCCGCCAGCGCAACCGGCGGGCCAGCACTCCGGTAGCGCCCGGCTTCGCCTGCACTAAGCTGACAATGTCCGCACGGCCCCGCGCCGCGCCTGCATTCGTCCGGGAGACGCCATGAAATCGCTACTGATCGCCGCATCGCTGATCGTCGTGCAGCCCACCTTCGCCGCCATCCCCATGCTCAACTACGACTGCCCCAACGACATCCAGATCCACACCGACGAGAACGGGCCGGTCTACATCAACGGCCAGGAAGCCAAGGTCACGCAGGACAAGGACAACACCGTCGTCGCCAAGGGTGAAGGCGTGACCGTGCAGATCAGCACCAACGACGACGGCACCGTGAGCGTCTCCTACACCGGCCCGAATGGCGACAGCGGCGTCTGCGACCCCGCCGAGGGCGATTGACTCACTGCTTCGGCGCCCGCGTCAGGCAACGCTGGTAGCGCTCGTCCACGCGCTGGGCGAACCAGGCGGTGGTGAGCTGGCGGGTGATCTTCGGGCTGTGCAGCGTGATGCCGGGCAGCATCGCTCGCGGCATCGGTTTGCCGGCGGAGCGTTCGGCCAGGGCGAAGACCTTGGTGTAGAGCTCCGATTTGGTGAAATCCGGCTTGTCGCCCAGTTCCAGGTCGCGGCGGATTTCCCGCTCGCTCATGCCCAGTTTCGGCGCCAGGGTGCGCACCGCCTTCTCGGTGCTGCCGGCGTCATAGCTGCCGTAGAGGATCAGGTCGCCGTCCAGCGCCAGGGTGATGCCGGAGAGGTCCGCCACCACGCGCTGGAACGCGGCGTTGCGGCTGGCGTACCAGCCGGCGTTGAAGTCGGCGAACCGGTACAGCTGGCGCGGGTAGTTAACCGGGTAGCCGAGCAGGTGGGCGATGCCGAAGTACATGCCGCCACGACGGCTGAAGACTTCGCGGCGGATGCTGCCATCCACCGGGTACGGATAGCCTTCGGCATGGGCCTGGGCGAACTCGATGCTGACCTGCATGGGCCCACCGGTATGCACCGGGTTGAAGCGGCCGAACAACTGCTGGCCCAGCGGTACGCCGCCGATGAAGTCATCGAAGATCGCGCTCAGCTCCCGCTCGGTCTTCGCGCTCGCCAGGCGTTGGCTGTAGGTACGGCCGTTCGGCGATTTCAGCGCCAGCGCGGTATCGATGAGAAAACCCGGCACATGCACCTTGCTCGCGCGCCGGTCGATCTCGGCGCGGGCGATCTTGCCCAGGCCCGGTACCGGCGGGTCGGCCTTGAAATTGGACTCCTGCTCGGTGATCGCCACCACCGAGCAAAGGTTCTCGGTGGTCGGCTGAATACGCTGGGTGGTGAAGGCGACCTGGATGTCCTTCGCCCAGCCCTGGCGGTCGGCTGCGCCGGCGGGTATCAGCTTGGCCAGCGTGCCGCGGACCTCCTCCGGCGTCGGCTCCGGCACGCTGGGTGCGCGCGTTCCGCAGCCGGCCAAAGCGAGCAATGCGGCCGCGCCCAGCAGATGGATGAGTCGTGATGAAGGCCTTTTCAGGCTGAATGAATCTGCCGTCAGGGCAGCCGCAGTCATAGTCCGTTCCTTGCTTGAATTCTGCCGCCTACAGGACCTGTGCCCGGCGGCACAGGTTCCCCGGCATTGTCAGGCAAGCACGGATTTCAGCGCCAGGCCAGGCGCCGCAGGTTCAGGCTCCAGCCGCGCTGCATGCCGGCGGCGGCCAGCAGGATGGCGACCACGCCCAGCCATTGCAACGGGGTCAGGCGATGGCCGAAGGCGAACCAGTCGACGAAGATCGCGGCGATCGGGTAGATGAACGACAGCGCGCCGGTCAGGGCCGTCGGCAATTTCTGGATCGCACCATAGAGCAGCACGTACATGATGCCGGTGTGCACGATGCCCAGGGTCGCCAGGCTGGCCCAGGCCGTGGCGGCCTGCGGCAGCGGAGAGAGGTTCGCCCAGGGCGCCAGCAGCAGGACGCCGGTCACCGCCTGGATCAGCGCGATCAGGTGCGGCGGCACGCCGGTCAGGCGTTTGATGATCAACGCCGCCAGCGCATACAGGGCCGCCGCGCCGAGGGCCAGGGCGACGCCGCCGAGATAGTCGCTACCTGTCTGCCCCGCTTCACCGTGCGCGCTGACGATGGCGAGCATGCCGAGGAAGGAAACACCGAGCCAAGCGAGCTTCTGCGCGGTCACCTTCTCGCCGAGGAACAGCGCGCCCAGCAAAACCAGCAGGAACGGCTGCACGTTGTAGACCGCCGTGCCGATGGCAATCGATGCCCGCGAGTAGGAGCCGAACAGCAGCACCCAGTTGCCGACGATGGCCGCGCCGCTGAGCAGCGCGAGGCCGAAGGTGGCGCGGGTGAGGATGCCGGGCCGCAGAAAGCCCATGGCCGCGCAGATTACCAGCAGTGTCGCGGCGCCGAACACGCAGCGCCAGAACACCACATCCAGCACCGGTTGGCCGGAAACCACCACCAGCCAGCCGATGGTGCCGCAGATCAGCATGGCACTGACCATTTCCAGGGTGCCGCGTCTGATTCGCTCGTTCATGGTTCACCTCCTGTCAATGGCGTCCATTATGAACAGGCGGATTCATGCACTCCATCGCCTGACGCAGGCAAATCCCAGTGATCACCTTTACTATCAAGGCAACTCTTCGACTTCACCTTTCGAGGCCACGATGACCGACGACATCGACCAGTTGCTGATCGCCGCGCTGATGGAAGACTCGCGCCTTTCCCTCAAGGCCCTGGCCCAGGTCAGTGGCCTGAGTTCCCCCAGCGTCGCCGAGCGCCTGCGCAAGCTCGAGGAGCGCCAGGTGATCACTGGCTACACGGTGAACGTCGACCCGCGCGCCTTCGGCTACCAGCTGCAGGCCATCGTGCGGGTGCGCCCGCTGCCGGGGAAATTGCAGGACGTGGAAAAGCAGATCCTGGCGATCCCCGAGTTCACCGAGTGCGACAAGGTCACCGGCGAGGATTGCTTCTATGCGCGGATGTGCGTGCGGTCCATGGAGCAACTGGACGAAATCCTCGACCACCTCAACGGCTTTGCCGAGACCAATACCGCCATCGTCAAGAAGAGCCCGGTGAAGCGGCGGTTGCCGCCGATGGCTTGAGGTTCTGCTCCTACAGGAGGCCGTCGGCGCTGGGCGGTTCGCGAGCAAGCTCGCTCCTACGAAGAGCACCACCTCTCCGGCTGCGGCTGCGGCTGCGGCTGCGGCTGCGACTATAAAGGCTTCCAGAGAAACATCCGTGCACTCCGAACTGCCCCGTTCAGGAGGCCTCGTTGAAGCGGAGTTTCAGGGGTTGAGCGACATGGATGTCGCGAGAGCGCTGTCGG
>NZ_JBGLYK010000024.1:0-44507 GCF_047304025.1 Pseudomonas sp. Pseusp97
ACGGTCCACGTCAACGCGGAGTACGGGATCACCGACGCCGCCCGCGACGCGGCGCTGAGCGCCGGCCGCGACGTCACCCTCGCTTCGGCGGCGGATGAGAGCCATAGCTATAGCAATACGCGCAAGATCAGCAGCCAGAAGGACCACGTCGAACAGCAGGGCACCGAGCTGACCGCCGGCGGCGACGTCAGCATTGCCGCCGGGCAGGACCTGGCCCTCAAGGCCAGCAGCGTCAGCGCCTCGGGCGAGGCCTACCTCTATGCCTCGCGCGATGTCAGCCTGGTCTCCGGGCAGGACAGCGACTACAGCTACTACCGCAAGACCAAGACCAGCAGCTCCGGGCTCTCCAGCACCACCAAGACCCGCGTCGACAGCAGCAGTAGCATCACCCAGGCCGGCTCCCTGGTCAGTGCCGACAAGATCGCCATCCGCGCCGGCCAGGACATCGCCGTGCATGGCAGCGACGTCGCCTCCACCAACGGCACCAGCCTGCTGGCCGGGCGCAACGTGCTCATCGATGGTGCTACCGAAAGCTTCGAGACCAGCCACGCCGAGTCGAAGAAGAAATCCGGCCTGATGAGCAGCGGCGGGATCGGTGTGACCCTCGGCTCCAGCAGCCTGAAGACCACCCAGGACGACCACACCGAGCAGACCCGTGGCAGCACCATCGGCAGCGTGCTCGGCAACGTCGACATCCAGGCCGGCAAGGACCTGACCATCCGCGGCTCCGACCTCGCGCCGGCAAGGACATCAACCTCATCGGCCAGAACGTCAGCATCCTCGAGGCGCAGAACCGCAACCGCAGCGAGGAAACCCGCGAGCAGAAGAAAAGCGGCCTGACCCTGGCCCTGTCCGGAAGCGTCGGCAGCGCGGTCAATACCGCCTACCAGTCGTCCAAGGAAGCACGCCATGAAGACGACAGCCGTCTCGCCGCGCTCAAGGGCATCCAGGCTGGCCTGACTGGCTACCAGGCCTGGCAGGCGGCGGAGCAGGGCGGCATGACCACCGACAATGCCGGCAACTTCGTCGGCATCGCCATCTCCCTCGGCTCGCAGCAATCCAAGTCGAAAACCGTACAGGAGCAGAGCATCGGCCAGGGCAGCACCCTGACCGCCGGCAACAACCTCAACATCCTCGCTACTGGCGCAGGCAAGGTCGGTGAAGACGGCGACACCCACATCCAGGGCAGCCAGCTCAAGGCCGGCCAGGATGTCATGCTCGCCGCCAACCGCGACCTCATTCTCGAGGCCGCCTCCAACACCCAGAAACTCGACGGCAAGAACAGCAGCAGCGGCGGCAACGTCGGCGTCAGCATCGGCTTCGGCAGCGGCGGCGGTGGCCTGAGTGTCTTCGCCAACGGCAACAAGGGCACTGGCTTCGAACACGGCAACGGCACCACCTGGACCGAAACCACTGTCGACGCCGGCCGCCAGGTCGCCCTCGTCAGTGGCCGCGACACCAGCCTCATCGGTGCCCAGGTCAGTGGCGAGCAGATCACCGCCAAGGTCGGCCGCGACCTCACCCTACGGAGCCTGCAGGACACCGACGAGTACAAGTCCGAGCAGAAGAATGTCAGCGGCGGCGTCAGTGTCGCCATCATCGGCTCCGGCGGCAGCGCCAGCCTCTCGGTCGACAAGAGCAAGATCCACTCCAACTACGACAGCGTTCAGGAGCAGGCCGGGCTCTATGCCGGCAAGGGCGGCTACGACATCGAAGTGGGCAAGCACACCCAACTCGACGGCGCCGTCATCTCCAGCACCGCCAACGCCGACAGGAACCGCCTGAGCACCGACACCCTCGGCTGGCGCGACATCCGCAACGAGGCCGACTACAAAACCCAGCAACAGGGCGTCAGCGCGAGCACTGGCGGCAACGAAGGCAGCGCCTTCTTCGGCAACATGCCCAACGGCATGGTCACCGCCTACACCCATAGCGATAGCGACAGTGGCACCACTCGCTCGGCCATCTCCGCCGGCGCCGTCGAAATCCGCAATGGCGAAGCCCAGCAGCAGGACGTCGCCAGCCTGAACCGCGATGTTGAGCACGCCAACGGCAGCATCAGCCCCATTTTCGACAAGGAGAAGGAACAGCGCCGCCTGCAGGAAGTGCAATTGATCGCGCAGATCGGCAGCCAGTCGATGGACATCATCCGCACCAACGGCGAAATCAAGGCGAACGAGGAAGGACGCAAGGCGCTGGAGAAAGACGGTAAGTACCCACCGGGGGAAGGTGCCTCGGCCGAGGAGATCAAGAAGTACAACGAGGCCCTGGTCAACTCCAAGGCCTACCAGGATGTGATGCGTGAGTACGGCACGGGCAGCAACTACCAGCAGGCTGCCCAGGCCGTCACGGCTGCGCTTCAGTACCTGGCCGGTGGCGACATCGGGGGAGCCGTGGCGGGAGCCTCAGCGCCCTATGTGGCAACGCTGATCAAGCAGCAGACCGGCAACAACGACACCGCCCGCATCATGGCCCAGGCAGTGCTTGGCGCCATTGTGGCCAACGCCCAAGGCAACTCCGGCGTGGCCGGTGCAGCGGGTGCTGCGACGGGTGAGCTGATTGCGACCACGGTATACCCCAACAAGAGGCCCGAAGACCTGACGGAGAAGGAACGGCAGATCGTCTCGGCCCTTTCCACGCTCGCAGCGGGGATGGCGGGTGGCTTGGCGACAGGGGATAGCGCTGGGGTTGTGGCGGCGGCCGGAGCGGGTAAGACGGCGGTTGAGAACAACTATCTATCTGCCCGTGATGTATCCGAGCTGGCAGAGAAAGCTAAATCTTGCGAAGCAACAAATACCTGCGAGCAACTGGCAGCGGAAGCCAAGGAGCGGAGCGAGGCAAATCGCAAAAAACTACTGAACTGCAAGACGGATTGCGCCGAACTGCGTGCGGAGGTGGATGAGGGATCGCAGGCAGTAGATGCGCTGGTGAAGGTTCTGCCTGAGGGTGAAGCGTCCGACATCCTTGGTCGTTACACGGGCATTGGAGGCGACAACACCAGTGACTGGACCCTGGCTGGTCAGCTCCATCTGGATCGAACGGCCAAACTCTACTGGGACGGTGGGCCGGAATACATCAATGAAATCGCGACCTACCTGACCCAGACCGGGTTCAATCCATTCGCGATCGGTGTTCCCGTTTTCGCGGGAGGAGGAGCCGCAAAGCCAGGTTCGGTATCTGAGCCAGTAGGTGTTCCCTTCATCACGCCAGAGATGAAAGCTAACCCGTATCACCCTGATTGGAGAGCCTATGCTGGTGGGCAAGCCCGTGGGGTGGGGGCGGATGCTGTAGACGGTGGAGAGGTTAAACCCATATTAATATATGAAGATCCGCGAAACTTGATTCCAACACAAGTTAAATCGGAGATGAGCGGATCTCAAATTAAGCGATATACAAAAGATATGCTTAAGAATGGTTTTGATGAAAATTGGCCTGTTGATGCATGGAGAAATCCTGCTACAGGTCGGTTAGAGCTTCAAGATGGGCATCACCGTACCGAGGCTGCAAAGCGGGCAGGAATTGATAAAATTCCTGTGAATGTTTGGGAGTGAAGATATATGCGCGGAAAATACAGAACGGTTTTTATCTTGCCATTAAAGACAGAGAAAATCCTTACTGATTATGGCTGGGAGTTTTCTTCCCCTGAAGCTCTTAGTGTGGTTGTGAAGGAAAAAGTGCTGAATGATTTTGGCTTGGATTTCCAAGGTGAACACGCGGGGATAGAGAAATATATAGGGGAAAAGCTCGAGGTTCTTTTCTTTTATGGCTCAACTCGAGAGTTGGAAACTATTATGTTTAAGCTGTATGAAGATGATGTGGCTTCTGTTCAGGCCGTCTGGGAGGGTGGTCTAATGAATTTTTCGGAGATTTTTATTCCGGTATAATGACGCTAGAGTATTGGTAACTACAGAAACCTTAGAAGGGGCAGATTTGTTCTACTCTAAATTCGGGTTATGAGCCAGTGCTGGAGTACAGATTAAGGTTGGGATTAAGTTGTTGGGTCAGAATGGGATTTTGTATAGAAATTCATCCAATTTGACACATGACCCGGTGGGTTTTTGAGAAATGAAATCTTTTAGTTACTATCAAGCTCTACCTGAGTCCATGATCGCGGAGAATATAAAGGTTGAGTTTTTAGAAGTCCTGAAATGTTTAAAGTCTGGAGGTTTATCCAAAGAGAGTGCACTTAAGGCTCTTTTGGAATTGAGTGATAGGCAATGGAATACTTATTGTGCTCTGAGTGATGATATAAAGTCTTCAGTAGCTGATGCCTTAATTGCACTGTGGGATGGCCGATGTATCGAGTCAGCAGAGACGACAGTTGCTATAGTTTCGAGGCTGGGGCTTGGACAACTTCTCAGATTCCTAAGCGAAATTGACCCCGACCAGACGTCTCCTGACGTGTATATAGAAATTCATGAGGCAGTAGAAGAGTTGTGGGATAGTGTAGAAGATCCCTATAGTGGGATGCAAAACTAGCGAAAAGGGGACAGGTTTGTTTTTTACTCTAAAGCTGGCTGGCGAGTCAGGGCTAGAATACAGAAAATTAACTGCCAACTTTTCTGAATAAAAATGAATAGTACAAAGATTCTTCAGTTGGCTTTTATGCTTGTTAAGTGGGTGCTTGTATGTAGTGGGGCGCTTTTTCTAGCGTCGACAGTTTCAGTAGGATTTGTCATGTATTTAAGGGAGCAGGATTTCGACCTGTGGAATGTGATGGAGTCTGCTGCCGAGAGTGCTTTGAGAGGGGGAGGAATAATGACCTTCTTTCTGGGAGCTGTTTTTGCAGTAAATTACTTTAAGTCTGGAAGGGGTTGAGAAAAAAGAAAGGTAACAAAAGGGGGCGGAGTGGGGCGTTCGCTGGTTAAATGCCGAGTGGCAGGAATTTCAAATGAAGCCTGATGGATTGCTTAATGAATACATGTCGTCGTTGGTTTCTGGTATTCGATTTGTTTTTCTTATGATCATTTCCGGCCTGATTGCCGGTAAGCTGGAAAGATTCTTTGAGTTCAAGAATCCCATTGAATTTATTTTGATATTATTTCCTGTTTATTTTGCTCTTGAAGGACTTCTGAGTCTATTTAAACGCCGCGGCAAGAAAAAGGTAAAAGAGATACAGCGCGGCGGATATGATTAAGTTTTGATTGAAGGTTAAGAGACGAAAATGAAAAATATTTATTTTTCTACTCTAAAGCTGGGTGGTGAGTCGGGACTAGAATACAGAAAATAAATCTGTCCCCTTTTTCTTTCCCAGCGGTGTTGAACTGACTGCTTGAATCCATCTTCCCTTTCTTTCGTCTTCTTTTTCTCTATTAGCCTGCACGGTACTCGTAGGCGCTCGTTGCAGTGGCATAGTCTCTGGACTACTGGGAGGACATTCCATGGCATCGAGGCCAAGTTGGTTAAATCGTTCCTATATCGTGGTTGGCGACATAACCGATCACAACGGACAGGTATTGACGGGTTCCGCGACGGTTAAAAGCGCCGGGCGGAACATTGCGCGGGCAGGCGATAGCGTGAGCTGCCCCATCCACGGACCGAACAGGATCCTCGCAACGGGTAACCATGCCCTGCTGGAGGGGCAGGAAGTGGCTTACGATGGTACTCCGACTGAGTGCGGCTCCAGGCTGATACCGTTGCAGGCTTTTCCGCCGCTTGGTAGTGAACTGCACAGGTATTACTTCCCGGACGACTACTGGTACTACAAGAACCATCCGGAAATGTATGAACAGACTCCTCCGGGCCAGCGGCTGTCGAACCCCAATGGTTCCATCCTGCGCTTGCCGTTGAACAACCAGGATTGAGCGCGTGGCGTCGTTGGACTGCCTCGACTGTTGAATGAAGATACCCTTTGGTTTCCATTCCGAAGCCACTTGCCCCAGTCCGGGAGACCAGTCATGACCACCGCCACTCCCTTCCTCATGTTCCAGGGCGGCGTCGCGCAGGCGGCGCTGGATTTGTATCTCGCCACTTTTCCCAACTCCCGCGTGGTGCAGGTGGAGCGCTATGGCGCCGGTGAGCCGGGGCCGGAGGGGACGATCAAGGTGGCGCGGTTCGAGGTGTGCGGGCAGGCGTTCCTGTGTTCGGACAGCCCGGTGAAGCATGACTTCGATTTCACGCCGTCCAGTTCGATCTTCGTGGAGTTCGAGGCGGGGGATGTGCTGGAGCGCGTCTTCGCGGTGCTGGCGGAGGGTGGGCGCGTGTATATGCCGTTGGGCGACTATGGCTTCAGTCCGCGCTTTGGCTGGGTGAGCGACCGGTTCGGGGTGTCGTGGCAGTTGAGTCTGTCGAGGTAGGTGCGGGGGGAAAGGCCGTTCGCGAGCAAGCTCGCTCCTACGAACAGCGCCCCGCCAGAGAACCTCACCTGTAGGAGCGAGCTTGCTCGCGAACCTGCGTGGAGTGCAGCTGGCCATGGATTTCGCGGACAAGGTCCGCTCCTACAGAAGGCGGCTGGTTGCGGTGATGAGACGGGGTTCTCCTGGGGCGGAATATCCTCGTCCGACGCGGCCGTTTGCGTGGGGGAGTTGGGGAAGGCCCCTACACTGCGCCGGCGTTGCGGTCCTACAAGCCCTCTGCGTAGCGTTCCTGGCACCACGTTTGGCGTGGTCAGGTGTGGAAACCTGTTTAGAACTTTACGAACGCCATAGCAGAGATGATTCCGTCCGAAATCGAGCGGAATCAGCTCTGGCTGTCTATGGCGGACCGTGCGAGGCGGACTTCGGTCCGGCCGGTCTTCTTTCGTAAGTTCTCCGGTTTTCCACCCTTGCACGGTCCGCCTCCCTTGTTTCGGATGTTTCGGGCGGCGGCTTCCTGTCTTGAGCAAGGAGCTACTGCATGATGACGTCGATGTCCTTCCCGGCCGAACACGGCCTGATTACCCAATCCTTCGTGCGCTACAACCGTCAGTTGCGCGGCGTGCTGCTGGATCAGCAGCCGTGGTTCGTGCTGCGCGACCTGACCAAGCTGACCGCGAGCAAGCGCGGCGTGGAGCTGGTGCGCAAGCTGGAGCCGGACCAGTCGCGCTGGGAGCGCCTGGCCGGCGCGGCGGAGGATGAGTTGCTGGTGAGCGAGAGCGGGGTGTATGCGCTGCTCCTGCTGCACCTGTACCACCCGGAGAACCGCAGCCTGCGGCAGTGGCTGAGCAACGAGGTGGTGCCGGCGCTGCGCGCAGCGCAGCAGGACAACGCGCTGTTGCCGCGGCACCGGTTCCGCGAGGTGCAGGGGCAGCACATTGCCCTGCTGGATTGGCAGGGGCGGCTGTGGGTGCGCTTTGCCGATGCGGCGCGGTTGATGGAGCTGGACGGGCGCGAATAGGGCCGTCGCCTCTACAGGAGGTCGGGTTCGGCCTCCATTGCCAGCGGGCTGAGCGGGAAGGTACCGCCCTCCGCTTCGCCGAGCAGGGCGAGGAAGCGGCCGCTGCGGTGGTCGACAGTGACCTTGCGGCCGGTCTGCAGGGGCAGCGAGGGGCAGAGGATGCGCTGCCCGCTGGCGTCGTTCAGCAGCAGTGCGTGGTGCGCCGAGCTGTCCCGGGTCTTGCCACGCAGCGTAAGGCGGCACGGTTCCGGACGCGGCGAGAGCAAGCAGGCATGCAGGCGGGTTGCGCCGCTGGCCATGGTTTCGATGCTGAGGGCGCGGGCAAGGCCCCAGGGCGATTCCTCGTTGCTACGCACACCGAGCCACTCGCCACCGGCTGGAGGCTCGGCACCGGTCCAGAGTCCGCTGAAGTGCTGGGTGCCCGGGCGCACCTGGGTCAGGCGGAGGATGGGCGGAGCGCGGACCTCCTCGACGGGGGAATCGAATTCGATGGTGCTGTGGTGCGGGACGAGCTCGTCGAGCCCACCGCGCGCGCCGCCGTGCTGTGACCAGACGTCCTGCTGCGGCTGGCGCTGAAAGTGCCCGGCGTCGACAGAGGTGTCATCGCGTGCGCCGAGGTGCGCGAGCAGAGCCGGGAGGCCACGGCACACCTGCCATGTCTGCTCGTCGGCTTCGCCCCAGCAGGCCAGCAGGTGCGCGTTCAGGTCGAAGCCGGCGGTCTGGGTGGTGGCGCGGGTGAAGCGGGCCAGCGTGCTCAGCAGCTCGTCCAGTTCCAGGGCGTAGCCGTCGTCCGGGTCGGCGCCGTTGTCGCGGAACGGCTGGTCCTGCCCCAGCGCAAGCCGCCAGCGGCTCGTAGGCTGGGTGGCGCGGATGCGCACGACGGAGGCGAATACGCGGGCGGATTCGATCAGTGCCGGCAGGCTGTCCGGCGGGATATGCAGCGGCTGGGAGCCGGCGACCAGCAAGCTTTGCAGGTAGCCGTGGGCGACGTTCTGGCGACGGGTTTCATCGGCTTCGCCATCCTCGACGTCGAGCTGTTGCACCTGCAGGCGGCAGGCATGGCGGTGGATGCGGTGGAGCAGGAGCCACAGGCCGGCCGGCGCCTGGTGCCCGTTGAGCAGGCAGCTGAAGTGGATTTCCTGGGCGCTGCGCAGCAGCCGTTGCATGAGCAGGGCAGCGGTTTTGCCCTGCGTGCGACGGCCGCGCAGGAGGCGCCAATAGCCGAGGATCAGGCGCCGGTGGAGGGCGAGGATGAGCTTCTCGGCCTGCTCCGCGCGGGCCTGGTCGAGCGGGCTGTGGCGCTCTGCGAAGCGTTCGGCGAGGTGGCGGCTGACATCGAAGACCTGCGGCCGCAGGCGTTCGAGTTCGTGCAGCAGTTGCAGGCCGCTGAGCGACTGGTGGAGCAGGTCGATGGCCGTGCGGTAGAGCTCTCGCGTTCGCTGGGCCAGGTATTGCAGGGCGGTGTCCATGTGTCCCGTGGTTCCGAAGGATGCTGGCGAACACTTCGGAGACTGCGAGATTCAGGATGATTTGCGATTCAGACGAGTCTGATTCATGAGGGGCAATGCGTCACAGGAATGAAAAAGGGAGGCCGGCGGCCTCCCTTTTGCGTTTCAGGCGAAGGGCCTCAGAGCACACGCACGCTGGCGAAGGTGGATTCGCCCTGGGCCTGGCTGAGCGCCGAGATGGCCGAGGAATTGGGCATGAGGGCGAGGTCCTGCGGGATCGGCATGACCATGACCGGCTGGCCGATCGGCTGGCCCTGGCGCTCGTCGCGCGGCGGGATGCCGAAGTATTCGCGGTAGCACTTGGAGAAGTGCGGGGTGGAGACGAAGCCGCAGACCGAGGCGACTTCGATGATCGACATGGAGGTCTGCTTGAGCAGCTGGCGCGCGCGGATCAGGCGCAGCTTGAGGTAGTAGCGCGACGGCGAGCAGTGCAGGTACTTCTGGAACAGGCGCTCGAGCTGGCGGCGCGAGACGTTGACGTAGACGGCCAGTTCGTCGAGGTCGATGGGCTCCTCGAGGTTGGCTTCCATCAGCGCGACGATTTCCTGCAGCTTGGGCTGGTTGGTGCCGAGCATGTGCTTGAGCGGCACGCGCTGGTGGTCCTGCTCGTTGCGGATGCGTTCGTAGATGAACATCTCGGAGATCGCCGCGGAGAGTTCGCGGCCGTGCTCGCGGCCGATCAGGTGCAGCATCATGTCCATCGGCGCGGTGCCGCCGGAGGAGGTGAAGCGGTTGCGGTCGATGGAGAACAGGCGGGTGCTCATGGCCACGCGGGGGAAGGCTTCCTGCATGGCGGCCAGGCATTCCCAGTGCACCGAGCAGTCGTAGCCGTCGAGCAGGCCGGCGCGGGCCAGGGCCCAGCTGCCGGTGCACACGGCGCCGAGTTTGCGGCCGTGGCGCGCCTGGGCCTGGAGGAAGGTGGTGTGCTCGCGGGTGACGCTGCGCTGGATGCCGACGCCGCCGACCACGATCAGTGTGTCCATCTGCGGGGCGCTGTCGCAGGCCGCGTCGGGGGTGATCTGCAGGCCGTCGCTGGCCCAGACCTGGCGGCCGTCGAGGCTCAGGGTGTGCCAGCGGTAGAGTTCGCGTCCGGAGAGCTGGTTGGCCATGCGCAGCGGTTCCACCGCCGAGGCCAGGGAGATCAGGGTGAAGTTGTCCAGCAGCAGGAAGCCGATGGACTGCGGAGCTCGGTTTTGCGGGGGAACTCCGGGGTTGAACGCATTCATTCGATCACCTCACGCTAGTCACAGTCGCCTCACGGGAGGCGTTTCTTATGCTTGTTGTTCTGTTCGGGAATCCGCCTCGGGGGTTGCCCGGGCTGCTCCTCTGTTCTCGCTGCCTGTTAACAAGGCAAATGCCGTGCCTAGGTTGAATGGCTGTTCAATTAAAAAAGAAAACGGCATGGGAATGCCGTTTTTGCAGGTCCGGATTGCGACGCCGCGAAGGTCGCAAATACGCATGGATCGGGGCCTGGGGTTTTTGGTAGCACTCACCGGTCACGCGACCGGCGGCGCCCTGCGCGGAACGGTAACGCCCCTGGTGTTGTCGGGACGGGCGTACCGCTTGCGCCATCAGGGGGCGCGCCGGGGCTGGCGTGGTCGATTGCGGGTCAGCACTCGATGATGCTGACGGCCAGTCCGCCGCGCGAGGTTTCCTTGTACTTGTCGTGCATGTCGGCGCCGGTGTTGCGCATGGTGCGGATCACCTGGTCGAGGCTGATGAAGTGCTGGCCGTCGCCGCGCAGGGCCATCTGCGCGGCGTTGATGGCCTTCACCGCGGCGATGGCGTTGCGCTCGATGCAGGGCACCTGGACGAGGCCGCCGACCGGGTCGCAGGTCAGCCCCAGGTTGTGTTCCAGGCCGATCTCGGCGGCGTTCTCCACCTGCTCGGGGGAGGCGCCGAGCACTTCGGCCAGTCCCGCCGCGGCCATGGCGCAGGCGGAGCCGACTTCGCCCTGGCAGCCGACTTCGGCGCCGGAGATGGAGGCGTTCTTCTTGCACAGGATGCCGACGGCGGCGGCTGCCAGGAGGTAGTTGGTGACGTCGTCGTCGCTGGCGTCGGGGTTGAAGCGCATGTAGTAGTGCAGCACCGCCGGGATGATGCCGGCCGCGCCGTTGGTGGGCGCGGTGACCATGCGTCCGCCGGCGGCGTTTTCCTCGTTCACCGCCAGGGCGAAGAGGTTGACCCACTCCATGGCGGAGAGGGTCGAGCCGATGACGTTGGGCTTGCCGATTTCCTGCAGGTTGCGATGCAGGCGCGCGGCGCGGCGTTGCACGTTGAGGCCGCCGGGGAGGATGCCTTCGTGGCGCAGGCCGTTGTCGACGCAGTCGCGCATGGCTTGCCAGATGACCTTGAGGCCTTCGCGGATGTCGGTTTCGCTGCGCCACATGCGCTCGTTGGCCATCATCAGCTCGGACACGCGCAGGTTGTGGCGGCGGCAGAGCATGAGCAGTTCGGCGGCGCTGGCGAAGTCGTAGGGCAGCACGGTGTTGTCGGTATCGAGGCTGCCGGAGGCGGCCTGTTCCTCGTCGACCACGAAGCCGCCGCCGATGGAGTAGTAGGTGTCGCTGTGCAGCACGTGGTCGCCTTCGATGGCGGTCAGGCGCATGGCGTTGGGGTGGTATGGCAGGTTCTCTTCGAGCAGGCGCATGTCGCGCACCCAGTCGAAGGGAATCGCCTGGCTGCCGGCCAGCAGCAGTTCGCCGGAGCTGCGCAGCTGCGCCATGCGCGGTTCGATCTGGCTCGGGTCGATGCGGTCCGGCCATTCGCCCATCAGGCCCATGATCACGGCGCGGTCGGTACCGTGGCCGACGCCGGTGGCGGACAGCGAGCCGTACAGGCGCACTTCCACGCGGCTGGTGCGCTCGAGCATCTGCCGCTCGCGCAGGGCGCCGACGAACAGCGCGGCGGCGCGCATGGGGCCGACCGTGTGCGAACTGGAAGGGCCTATACCGATCTTGAACAGGTCGAACACACTGATTGCCATGCCGGACTCCGGGCGAGCTGCACGTCCATGAAAGAGTGGGATAGGCACGTCCCTGTGCCCGCGATGCCCGGCCATGATCGACCCAAGTCCGGCGCTGGCTGCGTCCATCGGCGACGCGGCCGTATCCAATAACGCCGCCCGCGACCCCGGTTGGGGCAGGGCGCCGGAGCGCCTGTTCCGGGGCCGACGAAAGCTTGCCTCTTTACGACGCGAGTGCCGCGAACCACGACCGGTCGATAGGCGTGGGCGGCCCTGCTGTTCCATGATCCGCCACCGACGAACGGCCGCGTTCGCCCGTATCCACCCCCATTCTCCGCAGTCAGAGGCTGGTCTCATGAAGAGTCTTGTGTCGTCGCTGTTGGCGTTATCCGTGGTACTACCGGGCGCTGCGCGCGCCGCCGAACCCGAATCCTGCGCCGTGGTGCGCTTCGCCGATGTCGGCTGGACCGATATCACCGTGACCACCGCGGTGACCCGCCTGGTGCTCAGCCACCAGGGCTACCGCACGCAGGTGGTGCGGCTGTCGGTGCCGGACACCTACAAGGCGATGTCGGAGAAGAAGGTCGACGTGTTCCTCGGCAACTGGATGCCGAGCATGGCGAACGACATCAAGCCTTTCGCCGACAAGGGCCAGGTGGAGACCGTGGGCGCCAACCTCGAAGGCGCCAAGTACACCCTGGCGGTGCCGCGCTACGCCTATGAGGCTGGCCTGAAGACTTTTGCCGATATCGCAAAATTCAAGGATCAGCTGGGCGGGCGTCTCTACGGCATCGAGCCGGGCAACGACGGCAACCAGCTGATCCAGAAGATGATCACGGAGAAGGCGTTCGGCCTGGGCGACTTCAAGCTGGTGGAGTCCAGCGAGGCCGACATGCTGGCCTACGTCAAGCGAGCCGGGGCCTTGAAGCAGCCCATCGTGTTCCTGGGCTGGGAGCCGCACCCGATGAATACGCGCATCCAGATGAACTATCTGGAGGGAGGGGATTCCTACTTTGGCCCGAACTTTGGCGGCGCGACGGTCTTCACCAACGTCAGAGCAGGCTATCTTCAGGAGTGCCCCAATGTCGCGCGGCTGCTGAAGAACCTGAAATTCGACCTGGCGATGGAGAACCAGCTGATGGATGCGGTGCTCAACGAGCGACGCAATCCCCGCCAGGCCGCCAAGAGTTGGCTCAAAGCCAATCCGCAGGTCCTCGATGGCTGGCTGCAGGGTGTCGCTCCGAACTCATCGGGCGCGGCGCCAGGGGGTCAGAAAACCGCCGCCAGGGAGTGATCCGGGCCTCTGGAAGACGCTGGAACCGGGCCTTTCCACTGGATGCGACATGGCTGGTGCTGAATACGACTTCGCCTGCACTGGATGCGACCCACCCGGTAGGCGACGAAATTTTCCTGTTCCATGATCGTTTACGAAATGACAACAAAAGGACCTGCGCCCCGAGGTCCCACTCATAATTCAGACCGCCGCGCCCCACTGTGGGCAGCGTCGGCGCCCCACCCCGCAGAGGAGTACGCTCATGAAAGGTTGCAAGTCTTTGCTGCTGGCTGCTGTGTCCGTTTGCGCACCGCTGGCGGTTCAGGCCGCTGAACCTGAGTCGTGCGGCACGGTACGTTTCTCCGATGTCGGCTGGACCGACATCACCGTGACCACCGCTACTACCCGTCAGGTGCTCGAGTCGCTTGGCTACACCACCAAGGTAACCATGTTGTCCGTGCCGGTGACCTACAAGTCGCTGGCGAACAAGGATCTGGACGTCTTCCTCGGCAACTGGATGCCGAGCATGGCCAACGACATCAAGCCCTACGCCGACAATGGCTCGGTGGAGACGGTGAAAGCCAACCTCGAGGGCGCCAAGTACACCCTGGCCGTCACCCAGGCCGCCTATGACGGCGGGCTGAAGTCCTTCGCGGACATCAGCAAGTACGCCGACAAGCTGGGCAACAAGATCTACGGCATCGAGCCGGGCAACGACGGCAACCGCCTGGTCCAGGGCATGCTCGACAAGAACCAGTTCGACCTGGGCAAGTTCAAGCTGGTGGAGTCCAGCGAGGCCGGCATGCTCTCGCAGGTCGGGCGCGCCGACCGCCGCAACCAGTGGATCGTGTTCCTGGGCTGGGAACCGCATCCGATGAACACCCGCTTCAAGATGAAGTACCTCGAGGGCGGGGATGACGTGTTCGGTCCCAACTACGGCGGCGCGACCATCTACACCAACGTCCGCAAGGGCTACGTCCAGGAATGTTCGAACGTCGGCAAGCTGCTGACCAACCTGACCTTCACCCTGGACATGGAAAACAAACTCATGGACGCCGTGCTCAACGGGGGCAAGAAGCCCGAAGAGGCGGCGAAAGCCTGGTTGAAGGACCATCCGGAACTGCTCGACGCCTGGCTCGCCGGCGTGACCACCCGTGACGGCAAACCGGCCTTGGCGGCAGCCAAGGTGGCATTCGCGAAGTAACTGTGCCGAAAGCATTGCCGTTGGCCGATTCCTCAAGCTTCTGATGGGCCCGCATTATGTTTCTGACTGACCACAAGCTACCGCTGGGCGAGCATATCGCCGCCTTCGTCGACTGGCTTACGCAACATGGCGCGTCGGTGTTCGACAAGATTTCCGACACCCTCGAGTTCCTCATCCATGGCGTCACCAACAGCCTGCTCTGGTTCAACCCGCTGGCGCTGATCGCGCTGATGGTCTTCCTGGTGTTCTACATCCAGCGCAGCTGGGGGCTCGCCGCTTTCGCCCTGGCCTCGCTGCTGCTGATCCTCAACCTGGGGTACTGGCAGGAGACCATGGAGACCCTGGCGCAGGTGATCTTCGCCACGGTGGTGTGTATCGCCATCGGGGTGCCGCTGGGCATCCTGGCGGCGCACAAGCCCTGGTTCTACACCGCGCTCAGGCCGCTATTGGACCTGATGCAGACGGTGCCCACCTTCGTCTACCTGATCCCCACCCTGACCCTGTTCGGCCTGGGTGTGGTTCCGGGTCTGATCTCCACGGTGATCTTCGCCATCGCCGCGCCCATCCGCCTCACCTGCCTGGGTATCCAGGACGTGCCGGCTGAGCTGATGGACGCCGGCAAGGCCTTCGGCTGCTCGCGCTGGCAACTGCTGACGCGCATCGAGCTGCCGCACGCCATGCCGAGCATCGGCGCGGGGATCACCCAATGCATCATGTTGTCGCTGTCGATGGTGGTTATCGCCGCGCTGGTGGGTGCTGACGGCCTCGGCAAGCCGGTGGTCAACGCACTCAACACCGCGGACATTTCCCTCGGCTTCGAGGCCGGTCTGGCCATCGTCCTGCTCGCCATCCTGCTCGACCGGGTGTGCAAGCAACGTTCGCTGCGGGGGAGGTAAGCACTATGTCGGCGATTCGATTCGAACACGTGGATGTGATTTTCGGCACCCACACCAAGGAAGCGCTCAAGCTGCTGGACAAGGGCCTGGGCCGCGAGGAAATCCTCAAGCGCACCGGTCAGGTGCTGGGTGTGGAGGATGCCTGCCTGGACGTCGAGCGCGGCGAGATCTGCGTGATGATGGGCCTGTCGGGCTCGGGCAAGTCCAGCCTGCTGCGCTGCATCAACGGCCTCAACCGGGTCAGCCGCGGCAAGCTGCTGATCGAGCACGAAGGCCAGCAGGTGGACATCGCCAACTGCTCGCCGGCGGCGCTCAAGACCATGCGCACCAAGCGCATCGCCATGGTGTTCCAGAAGTTCGCGCTGATGCCCTGGCTGACCGTGGCCGAGAACATCGGTTTCGGCCTGGAGATGCAGGGCCGTCCGGCCAACGAACGCAAGAAGGTGATCGACGAGAAACTGGAGCTGGTCGGCCTGTCGCAATGGCGCGACAAGCGCCCGGATTCGCTCTCCGGCGGCATGCAGCAGCGCGTCGGCCTGGCCCGCGCACTGGCGATGGATGGCGACATCCTGCTGATGGACGAACCCTTCTCCGCGCTGGACCCGCTGATCCGCCAGCAGCTGCAGGATGAACTGCTGGTGCTGCAACGTCAGTTGCACAAGACCATCGTCTTCGTCAGCCACGACCTGGACGAGGCGCTGAAGATCGGTACGCGCATCGCCATCATGAAGGACGGCCGCATCATCCAGCACGGCAAGCCCGAGGAAATCGTGCTCAGCCCGGCGGACGACTACGTGCGCACCTTCGTCGCCCACACCAACCCGCTCAACGTGCTGTGCGGCTCCAGCCTGATGCGTGGCCTGGACCAGTGCCGCCGCCAGGCCGACGAGGTGTGCTTCGACCAGGGCCGCGACTGCTGGCTGGGGCTGACCGAGACCAACCAGATCAAGACCGCGCGCCAGGGCAGCAACATCATCGACCTGCAGCAATGGCGCCCGGGCGACCCGGTGGAGAAGCTCAAGCACGAGCCGACCCTGGTGGACGTCAACATCCGCATGCGCGACGCGCTGCAGATCCGCTACCAGACCGGCCACAAGCTGGTACTGCAGGAGCAGAGCCGCGTCGTCGGCGTGCTCGGCGACAGCGAGCTGTACCACGCGTTGCTGGGCAAGAACCTGGGCTGATTCTTCGCCCGAATGAAAACGCCGGCTCCCTGTGAGGGGAGCCGGCGTTTTTGTTGGGGCTGGAGCCTTGGTTCTTGTAGGAGCGAGCTTGCTCGCGAATGGACTTCCCGGTAGCTCGGGGTGTTGGGCGGTTCGCGAGCAAGCTCGCTCCTACAAGTCAGGTCAGGTTCGGCGCCGACGGCTCGCTTTTGTAGGATGGGTGGAGCGCAGCGATACCCATGCCGATGGCGGGAGGAGTCGATGGATATCGCTTCGCTCCACGCCATCCTACGGCTGAACCAACCGACACATCGGTCAGTGCTTGAGGTCCGCCAACCCCTTGAGCAGCGCCTCGTGGAAGCGCTTCGGGTCCTGGATCTGCGGGGCGTGGCCCATGTCGTCGAACTCCACCAGGGTGGCGTTGGGGATGGCCTTGGCGGTCGCCTTGCCCAGCTCGGCGTAGTTGCCCAGCTTGGGCTTCAGGTCGTCCGGAGCCAGGTCCTTGCCGATGGCGGTGTTGTCCCTGGTGCCGATCAGCAGCAGGGTCGGCATCTTCAGCTGGCCGAATTCGTAGACCACCGGCTGGGTGAAGATCATGTCGTAGAGCAGCGCCGAGTTCCACGCCACGCGCTCGTGGCCGGCGCCGTTGAACAGGCCGGCGAGCATGTTCACCCATTTGTCGTACTCGGGTTTCCATTGGCCGGCGTAGTAGGTCGCCTGCTCGTATTGGCGGATGCTCTCGGCGCTGGTCTTCAGCTCGCGCTCGTACCACTGGTCCGGGGTGCGGTAGGGCACGCCCAGGGCCTTCCAGTCCTCCAGGCCGATGGGGTTGACCATGGCCAGCTGCTCGACCTGCTGCGGGTACATCAGCGCGTAGCGGGTGGCGAGCATGCCGCCGGTGGAGTGGCCCAGCAGGGTGACCTTGCCGATCTTCAGGTGCTCGAGCAGCGCATGGGTGTTGCTCGCCAGCTGCTGGAAGCTGTACTGGTAGCGCTCGGGCTTGGTCGACTTGCAGAAGCCGATCTGGTCCGGCGCGACCACGCGGTAGCCGGCGTCGCTCAGGGCGGCGATGGTGGTTTCCCAGGTACCGGCGCAGAAGTTCTTGCCGTGCAGCAGCACCACGGTACGGCCGTTGGGCTGCTTCTTGGGCTTCACGTCGATGTAGGCCATGTGCATATGGTGGCCCTGGGACGCGAAGCTGTAGTGACCGACCGGGTAGGAGTAGTTGAAGCGCTCCAGTTCCGGGCCGTAGGTGGGTTTGGATTCGGCGGCGTGCAGCGGCAGGGCAGCGGCCAACAGCAAGGCGGGTAGCCAGCGTCGGGACATCGGGGAGCTCTCCTGGTGGTGGGGCACGGGTCAGACAGCGGGAATCGCCATAGGTTGGCAGATTTTCTGAGCTGGCGCCGCATCGAGGCGCTTGCTTTGTAGGAGCGAGCTTGCTCGCGAACCGGGTGGGCACGGCGTGAGGCGTTCGCGAGCAAGCTCGCTCCCACAGGCTCAGGTCAGGCGGCGGTGGCGCCGCCGGTCAACCAGTCGATGAACAGCGAGAACAGCTCCGCCTGGGAGTTGATTTCCAGCTTGGTGTAGAGGTGCTTGCGGTGCATGCGCACGGTTTCAGGGGAGATATCCAGCACCCGCGCGCTGGACTTCACCGAGTGGCCGCGCAGCAGCAGGTGGGCGATTTCCCGCTCACGCTCGGTGAGCAGGTCGGCGCCGAAGTTCATGAAGGCCGCGCGGATGTGCCGGTTCAGCGGTGCCTGGTTGTCCGGCGCGCTGACGCTTGCACCACGCCCGGCCAGCAGCAGTTCGAGCCCGCCGTTGCGCTCGAACTGGCGTATCAGTTCGCGCACCAGCGGCAGGACGGTGGCCAGCAGGTCGAGCTGGGTTTCGCTGAAGCGCGCGCCGCTCCTGCCCTGGTACAGGCACAGCGAGACCTTGCGCGCTTCGCCCAGGTCGATGATGAAGTGGCAGTCCTCGCTGCAGCCGAACTTGAGGTAGTAGGTCTTGTAGTACTCGCTGGCGAAGAAGTCGTCCGGGGCGATGTCGGCCAGCGGGTAGAAGCCCTCGGTGAGGCCGTCTTCCATGGCCAGGCAGAAGGGGTCGAGCAGGTAGCCGCGGGCGTAGTAGCGGTCGATCAGCGCCTCGTGGTGCTCCGGGTCGATGCCGCGCTGGTACAGCGGTTGCGGCGGCTGGCCGCGCTGTTCCAGGCCGAGCATGACCGATTCCACCGGCACCAGGCAGCCCAGCGCGTCGGCCAGGCGTTCGACGAAAACCACTTCGCCGACGCTGGCCAAGGCGCGCGCCAGCCCCGCATGCCAGGCATGCAGGGCCGGTGCGTCGGAGGTTTCGCTCAGCGCCTGGGATTCGCTCATGTCCGGCAGTCTAAAGGGCTGCCGGGGTGCAGGCAAAATCCTCGGATCGATCATCAGTGCCCCGCGTAATCACCGCTGCGCTGGAGGTCCTGCGCGGCCTCGAGGATCGATTCGCGCAGGGTGTCGACGATCTCGTCGACCTGCTCGCGGGTGATGGTCAGCGGCGGCGACATCACGTTCAGGTGCACGATCGGTCGCACCAGCAGGCCCTTGGCCTGGGCGCGCAGGTGGATCTTCTCGCCGATGTTCAGCTCCTCGGGGAAGAGCACCTTGGTGCGCTTGTCGGCGACGAACTCGACACAGGCCATCAGCTTCTGGCAGCGCACGCTGCCCACCAGCGGCAGGTCGGCCAGTTCCTGCAGACGCTGCTCCAGGTAGCCGCCGACATCCTTCACATGCTCCAGCAGGTTCTCGCGCTCGATGATCTCGATGTTCTTCAGCGCCGAGACGCAGCTCACCGGGTGCCCGCTGTAGGTGAAGCCGTGGGCGAAGCAGCGGCCCTTGTCGGCCTCGCCGATCACTTTCCAGATGCGATCCGAGAAGATGCACGCGCCCAGCGGCAGGTAGCCGGAAGTCAGGCCCTTGGCGGTGGTGATGATGTCCGGCTGCATGCCGAACACGTCCTCGGAGGCGAAGAAGGCGCCGAGGCGGCCGAAGGAGGTCACCACCTCGTCGGCGACGTAGAGCACGTCGTACTGCTGGCAGACCTGCCACATGCGCTGGTGGTAGCCCTTGGGCGGGATGATCACGCCGCCCGAGCCCATGATCGGCTCGGCGAAGAAGGCGGCGACCTTGTCCTGGCCCAGTTCGAGGATCTTGTCTTCGAATTCCTTGACCAGGAATTCGAGGAAGTCGCCTTCGGTCATCCCTTCCGGCGCGCGGTAGGGGTTGGGGCAGGAGATGTGGTGAATGACGTCCTTGAGGAAGTCGAACTCGGCCGGGTGGTCGGCGACCTTGCCGCCCAGCGACATGGTGAGGAAGGTCGAGCCGTGATAGGCGTTGACCCGGCTGATGATGTGCTTCTTGTCATGCTTGCCGCGGCAGTTCTGGTAGTACTGGATCAGCCGGTAGGCGGTGTCCACGGCGGTGGAGCCGCCGGTGGTGAGGAACACGTGGTCCAGATCGCCCGGCGCGAGTTCCGCGAGCTTCTCGCAGAGCTGGATGGCGGTGACGTTGGCCATGTCGCAGAAGGGATTGGAGTAGGCCAGCTGGCGCACCTGGTCGGCGATGGCGTCGGCCATTTCCGCGCGGCCCAGGCCGATGTTGGTGCACCACATGCCGCCCACGGCATCCAGGTAGCGATTGCCCCTGGTGTCGTAGATGTAGGCGCCCTCGCCGGCAGCGATGTTCAGCGCACCGTTGACCCGGTGATCGTCGAACACGTGGTAGCCGTGCATGTAGTGGGCCTTGTCGGCGGCGACCAGCTGCTCGTCGTTGAACTGGGCGAAGAAGGCTGGGGTTGGGGTGGTCATCTGCTTTACCTCGGTGTTTCGTTATTCGGTTGGGCGTTTTGCCCTCTCCCTAACCCTCTCCCTGAAGGGAGAGGGGACCGTCCGGAGCGCATGGGACTCCGAACCTCCTTGTGGATCGTGGTTGTCGTTACTTTCAGGATGCCGCCGCGATTTCCGGCGGCTCCGCTTGGCCCCCTCTCCCTTCAGGGAGAGGGCTGGGGAGAGGGGGCTTCTGGTGCTTGCGCCATCAGGTCCCGGTCTTCACCGCATTCCAGGTGCGGGTGATCAGGCGGGTGGCCTTGGGTGTCTGCACTTTCTGGGTGAACAGCCGGGCGCGGGTCTCGGCGTCGGGGTAGATCGCCGGGTCGTTGCGCACTTCGGCGGCCAGCAGCGGGGTGGCGGCGGCGTTGCTGGAGGCGTAGCGGATGTAGTCCGCGACGCCCGCGGCCACCTTGGGCTGCAGCATGTATTCGATGAACTTGTGGGCATTTGCCACGTGCGGCGCGTCGGCCGGGATGTAGAAGTCGTCGAACCAGATCAGCGAGCCTTCCTTGGGCACGAAGTAGCCCAGCTTGACCTTGGCGCCGGCTTCGTCGGCGCGGGCCTGGGCAGTGGCGTAGTCGCCGGACCAGGTCATCGCCATGCACTGGTCGCCGTTGGCCAGGCCGTTGAGGTAGCTGGTGGAGTCGAACTTGCGGATGTACGGGCGGATCGCTTGCAGCAGGTCCTGGGCGGCCTTGAGGTCCTCGGGCAGCGCGCTGTTGGGGTCGCGCTTGAGGTAGGCCAGGGCCAGCGGGATCACGTCGGTGGGCGAATCGATGATGGTCACCCCGCAATCGGCGAATTTCGACACGATCTTCGGATCGAACAGCATCGCCAGCGAGCCGATGGGCGCGTCCGGCATGCGCTGCTTGATCTTGTCGACGTTGTAGGTGATGCCATTGCTGCCCCAGGTGTAGGGCGCCGAGTACTGCACGCCGGGATCGTAGTGGTCCAGGTGCTTGAGCACGTCCGCGTCGAGGTTGTTCCAGCTGGGCAGCTTGGACTTGTCCAGCGGCTGGAATACGCCGGCTTTCAACAGCGGCGGCACCAGGGCGGCGTTGAGCACCACCAAGTCGTAGCCCGAGCGACCGGGCAGCAGTTTGCCCTGCACGGTCTCGTAGGAATCGAAGGTGTCGTAGACCACCTTGATCCCGGTTTCCTTCTCGAAGTCGGCGATGGTGTGCTCGCCGATGTAGTCGGTCCAGTTGTACAGCCGCAGCGTCTTCGCGCCTTCGGCATCCTCCCCGTGACCCAGTGCCGGCAAGGTCGCCAGCGCCGCGCTGAGTACTGCTGCGAGCGTTTTCTGCATGTCAGTCCCACCTTGATTTTGTTATGGATTGGCGAATTCGCGGATAGAGCCACTCTCGACCAGGGCCGGCTGCCCGGCCATTCCCCGAACGGGTAGGTAATGGTCTGTTGGCATTTCGACGCGAGCCGCGTTGCCGCGAAAAATCACGCCAGGCTAGACGCGGGACGCCGGCAATGGTCGTTCCCTTGCCTAGTCCCGCAACGACGCATGGCGTGATTTTTCGCGCAACCCGAAGGGACGACTAACGGCTCGCGCCGACCGTTGTGAGTGTGCATCGTCGCGGCCGTGGCGAAACGTCAACAGACCCTGGCGCTGGCTTCCTGTCGAACAATCGTTCAGATTGGCCACCTGAAACTTCAGGAGCCAGGCATGAACGAGGAAGTCCGCTTTACCCGACTGGAGCCGGAGCAGCGCAAGGCGCTGCTGATCGAGGCCACCCTCGCGTGCCTGAAACGCCATGGCTTCCAGGGAGCCTCCATACGCAAGATCTGCGCCGAGGCCGGGGTCTCGGTGGGGCTGATCAACCACCACTATTCAGGCAAGGACGAACTGGTGGCCGAGGCCTACCTGACCGTTACCGGGCGGGTCATGCAGTTGCTGCGCGAAGCCATTGCCGAGGCGGCGCCGGATGCCCGCGCGCGGCTGTCGGCATTCTTCCGTGCGTCGTTCTGCGCCGAGTTGCTCGACCCGCAACTGCTGGATGCCTGGCTGGCTTTCTGGGGCGCGGTGAAAACGGCCGAGGAAATCAACAAGGCCCACGACCATTCCTACGGGGAGTACCGTGCCCTGCTGACGCAGGCGTTGAACGAGCTGGCGCAGGAGCAGGAATGGGCCGATTTCGATGCGGAGCTGGCCGCCATCGCTCTCAGCGCCTTGCTCGACGGCCTGTGGCTGGAGTCCGGCCTGAACCCCAACACCTTCACCCCGGAGCAAGGCGTGCAGATCTGCGAGGCCTGGGTAGACGGCCTCCAGCATGGCGGCCGGCAACGCTTCAGCCGGGCGCCGGCAGGCTGTTGATCGATTGTTCAACGACCGGTAACCTGCTGGCGTTCGCAGGACCGGTCCTACAGACCTTTCTACACTAATAACAAGAACTGCCCCGCCAGGAGCGGTGGCGTCAGCAGGGTATTGCGATGACTTCCCGTGTACTGATCGTGGACGACGATCCGGTGATTCGCGAGCTCCTCCAGGCCTACCTCGGCGAGGAAGGCTATGACGTGCTCTGCGCCGGCACCGCCGAGCAGGCCGAGGCGACGCTCGCCGAAGCCGCACAGGCCGACCGGCCCATCGACCTGGTGATGCTCGACATCCGCCTGCCCGGCAAGGACGGCCTGACCCTGACCCGCGAGCTGCGCGTGCGCTCGGAGGTCGGCATCATCCTGATCACCGGGCGCAACGACGACATCGACCGCATCGTCGGCCTGGAATGCGGCGCCGACGACTACGTGATCAAACCGCTGAACCCCCGCGAGCTGGTGTCCCGCGCGAAGAACCTGATCCGCCGCGTGCGCCACGCCCGGCAACCCGCCGCCGCGCCCGCCCAGGGCAGCAGCCGGCAGCACCACAAGCGCTTCGCCCACTGGACGCTGGACCCGGACCGCCGCCGCCTGATCGACCGTGACGGCAGCGAAACCCCGCTGACCCACGGCGAGTTCCAGCTGCTCTGCGTGTTCCTGCGCAACACCGGCCACACCCTGAGCCGCGACCAGCTGATGGACCAGATCCGCAACCGCGAGTGGCTGCCCAACGACCGCTCCATCGACGTGCTGGTCGGCCGCCTGCGCCGCAAGCTGCGCGACGACCCGGCCGAGCCCGAGCTGATCATCACCATCCACGGCGCCGGCTACCTGTTCACCGCCACGCCCGCCGACGCCTGAGCCTTACTCCGTGTTTCGAGCGCGCACCGTACGGCTCCCTCTCCCTTCAGGGAGAGGGCTGGGGAGAGGGCAATCCCCGCTCCAATTCCTCCTGTATTTCCTTGCTTTGCTCTTTTGTACGGCCACCCAAGCCGCCCAACCCATCCGCTATTGCGACTACCCCGTCTACCCGCCCATCTCCTGGAGCGACGGCCACGAAGTGCGCGGCCTGGCCCCGCAGACCGTGCGCAGCGTACTCGGCCAGCTGGGCTACGAAGTGCAGACCGTGGTGCTGGGCAACTGGAAGCGCTGCCTGCTGGACGCCGCCGAGGGCCGCGTCGACCTGGTGCTCGCCTACCAGACCCCGCAGCGCGACGACGGCCTGCTGTTCTCCCGCGTGCCGGTGCTGCGCGAGGAAGTGGCGATCTTCTACAACCGCCGCAAGCCCGTGCGTTTCGACCAGTTGGGCGACCTCGCCCAGTACCGCGGCGGGCTGCTGTTCGGCGAGAGCTACGGGCCGCAGTTCGACCGATTCGTCGCCGAGCACGGCAATGTCGAATGGGTCTCCGACAGCCGGCAGAACTTCGGCAAGCTGATCCGCCAGCGCATCGACTTCATCGCCCATGAGCGGCGTACCGGCACGCTGTTCGTCGAGCAGCTGGCCGGCGGGCAGGACATCGCCGCGCTGCCCCGGCCGCTCACCGTCGATTACCTGCGCATCGCCGTTTCCCGCCATTCCCCGCTGGCCGCGCGAATGGAAGAGATCAACGCCGTGCTGAAGCAACGCGTGGACGACGGCAGCGTCGCCCGCTGGCTGCAGCAGAGCGAGCGCGACTACCGCGCCATGCTCGCCGGCGACGGGGTGCCGCGTTGAGGCTGCCCGGCGGCCTGGCCCGGCGCCTGCTGCTGCGGGTGCTGCTGTTCAGCCTGTGCTTTACCGTGCTGGCCAGTGTGGTGCAGCTGTACTTCGAATACCGCCGCGAGATGCGCGACATCGACAACCGGCTGGAGCTGATCCGCGTCGGCTATCTCGCCAGCTTCGAGCGCAGCCTGTGGGACCTCAACCAGGAGCAGCTCAACGTACAGCTGCACGGCCTGGCCGACTTCCCCGACATCGCCCAGGTGCGCCTGCGCAGCGCCGACTTCAACCTGGTGCAGGACGCCGATGAGAAGCGCGGGCCGTTCCGTGTCGAGCACTACGCCCTGGCCTTCCAGCCGCCGGACGGGGAGCGCCGCGACCTGGGCGAGCTGGAAATCAGCATCGACCTGGGCGCCGTCTACCTGCGCCTGCTCCACGGCGGGCTGACCAGCCTGCTGTGGATGGGCGTGTTCCTCTGCGGCCTGGCGGTGGCGCTGAGCTGGCTGTTCCACAGCCTGGTCACCCGTCACTTGCGCGCCATGGCCGATTTCGTCCGCGGGCTCACCGGCGGCGACCTGGGCACCGAGCTGGTGCTGGACAAGAAACGCTCGGGCGAAGAGGACGAGATCGACACCGTCGCCGATGCCCTCGATGGCTTGCGCCGTGCCCTGCGCGCCGAGTTGCGCCGGCGCGAGGCCGACCGCGAAGCGCTGCAGAGCAAGCGCGACGAACTGCAGCGCCGGGTCGAGCGGCGCACCGCCAGCCTGCGTCGCGCCAAGGAGGAAGCCGAGGCCGCCAACCGCGCCAAGAGTCGCTTCCTCGCCACCATGAGCCATGAGATCCGCACCCCGCTCAACGGCATCCTCGGCATGGCCGAGCTGCTGCGCGCCGCGCCTCTGGGCGAGCAGGACCGGCGCCGCCTGCAGGCGCTGGCCACCGCCGGCGAAGGTCTGCTGGCGATCCTCAACGAGGTGCTGCACTTCGCCAAGCTGGAAGACGGCGCCAGCCAGCCGGAGCCGGTGGATTTCTCGCTGCGCCGCCTGCTGGACGACGTGGTGACCCTGCTGGAGCCGCGTGCCGAAGACAACGGCACCTGCCTGCGCCTGCGCATCGAACCCCAGGTGCAGGACGCTTGCCGGGGCGCCGAGCAGTTCCTGCGCCAGGTGCTGAGCAACCTGCTGGCCAACGCGGTGAAGTTCACCGAGGAGGGCGAGGTGCTGCTGGAAGTTGCCGTGCTGGAGGGCAGCGAGGCCGGGCAGCGCCTGCGCTTCAGCGTGACCGACGACGGCATCGGCATCTCCGCCGAGCAGCAGGAAAAGATCTTCCAGCGCTTCACCCAGGCCAGCGACGAGGTGGCGCGGCGCTACGGCGGCACCGGGCTGGGGCTGGCGATCAGCAAGCGGCTGGTCGAGGCCATGGGCGGCGAGATCGGCGTCGAGAGCCTGGAAGGCGAGGGCAGCACCTTCTGGTTCGAGATCATGCTGGCGCCGGGCGTGGTGCCGCGCTCCGAGGTGGAAATCGAGCAGGCGCCGGCTCTGGACGTGCTGGTAGTGGAAGACGTCGCCCTCAACCGCGAGGTCGCCCAGGCCTTGCTGGAGCGCGATGGCCACCGCGTGCAGCTCGCCGACGACGCGCAGCCGGCGTTGGCGCTCACCGCCGCCCGGCGTTTCGACCTGATCCTGCTGGATATGCACCTGCCGGGGATGAACGGCCTCGACCTGTGCCGGGCGATCCGCGCGCAGCCCGATGGGCTCAACGCGACCACGCCGATCCACGCCTTCACCGCCAGTGTGCAGCCAGGCATGGTCCGCCGCTATTTCGAGGCCGGCATGCAGGGCGTGCTGGGCAAGCCGCTGCGCCTGGACGACCTGCGCCGCGCGCTGTCCGGCGTGGCCTGGGAGTTGCTGCCCGAAGCTGTGGATAACGGCCCGCTGGATCGCCAGGTGCTCGATACCCACCGGCGCCTGCTGGGCGAGCACAAGCTGAATGAACTGCTCGCCAGCCTGTGGAAGCTGCTGGATGAGCAATGGCCGCTGCTGCTGGATGCGCTGCGCCAGGACGATGCGGTGGAGGCCGCCAGCCTCGCGCACCGGCTGGCGGGCAGCTGCCGCTCCATGGGCTTGCGCGGGCTGGGGGATTGCCTGGGTGAGCTGGAGCAGGCGGCGTTGGCGGGTTCCTTACAGGGTGATTGGGCCGCGCGATTGGAACGCGAACGGTCGTTGGCCGGCGAGCTGATGCTCACCCTGTAGGAGCGAGCTTGCTCGCGAACGCTTTTCCGGGCAAATCCAACGCTGGGCTGGTTCGCGAGCAAGCTCGCTCCTACGCGGTCCCCTCGCTGAACCCCCCGCCCCGCGCGGCCTGCACAAAATCCTTACATCTTCCTACAACTTCGATCCCGGCGAACAACCCCGCCTTACATCGTCTTCCAATAATCCGGTGGCATCCGTGCCCGAGCCACGGCCTCTGATTGATTGGAGATAACAATAATGATCCAACGTAGAGTTCCGCTCAGCCGCGCCCGCCGTTCCCAGGAGGTGCGCCATGTCTGAGACCCATCACGCCGAGAGCGGCGAAAAGATCCAGCTCACCCGCGCGCTCAAGAGCCGCCATATCTTCATGCTGTCCCTGGGCGGCGTGATCGGCACCGGCCTGTTCATGGGCTCGGGCGTCACCATCGGCTCCGGCGGCCCGATGGGCGCCATCCTCGCCTACCTGGTCGCGGGCCTGTTGATGTACCTGGTCATGGTCTGCCTGGGCGAGCTGTCCGTGCAGATGCCGGTCTCCGGCTCCTTCCAGGCCCACGCCACGCGCTTCATCGGCCCGGCCACCGGGTTCATGATCGGCTGGGTCTACTGGATGAGCTGGGCCTCCACCGTCGGCCTGGAATTCACCGCCGCCGGCATGCTGATGACCCGCTGGTTCCCCGAGGTGCCGATCTGGCTGTGGTCGGGCTTCTTCGTGGTCGTGCTGTTCTCCCTCAACGCCCTGGCCACCCGCGCCTTCGGCGAGGCCGAATACTGGTTCTCCGGGATCAAGGTCGCGGCCATCCTCGGCTTCATCATTGTCGGCCTGCTGGTGATCTTCGGCGCCATCCCCCTCAATAGCGGCACCGCCGCGCCGGGGCTGCACAACCTGATGAGCGACGGCCTGTTCCCCAATGGGTTGTCCGCGGTGTTCGCGGTGATGATGACGGTGGTCTACGCCTTCCAGGGCTGCGAGATCATGGGCGTCGCCGCCGGCGAGACCGACCAGCCGGAGAAGAGCATCCCGCGTGCCGTGCGCAACGTGGTGTTCCGCGTGCTGATCTTCTATGTGCTGGCGATTGCCGTGCTGTCCTGCATCGTGCCGTGGAAGCAGGCCGGGCTGATGGAGAGCCCCTTCGTGCAGGTGTTCGACATGGTCGGCATCCCCTACGCGGCCGACATCATGAACTTCGTCATCCTCACCGCGATCCTGTCCGTGGGTAACTCCGGCCTGTATGCCTCCACCCGCATCCTCTGGGCCATGTCTAAGACCGGCATGGCGCCGCGCAAGCTGTCCAAGCTCAGCGCCCGTGGCGTGCCGCTCTATGCACTGCTGATCAGCCTGGCTTTCGCGCTGCTCTCGCTGCTCACCAGCGTGGTCGCCGCCGACACCCTGTTCATGGTGCTGATGGCGGTGAGCGGAATGGCCGGCACCGTCACCTGGATCGTCATCGCCTACGCCCAGTACCGCTTCCGCCGCGAGCACATGGCCAAGGGCGGCACCGTGGCCGACCTGAAGTACGCCGCGCCCTTGTTCCCGCTGATCCCGCTGGCTTGCATCGCGATCTGCTGCTCGCTGTTCGTGTTCCTCGCCCTGGACCCGACCCAGCGTCCGTCGCTGTACTGGGGCTTCGGCTTCATGGGCGCCTGCTACCTGGCCTACTACGTGCTCAAGCGCAAGCGTGGGCAGGTGCTGACCGACGAGGCGGTACCGAGCCTCGGCTGAGTCTTTGCGCACCGCAGAAGCCCCGCATCGCGGGGCTTTTTCTTTTGCTTTTCGGCTCTTCGTAGGAGCGAGCTTGCTCGCGAACCCGCCCAGCGCCAGAGCGGCCGGATAATCCGTTCGCGAGCAAGCTCGCTCCTACCGGTACACCACCGCCCCCCTCTCTTGCTGAACGTTTGTTCGAAGTTGTAACAAGCTCCCGGCGAAAGCCCTGGGAAAACCCCTCAGCCCCCGCGCCGCGCGGCCTTCCCATCGATGGCAAGGGCGTTACAAGCCACCCATTCGGGTGGATTGCCGGCTTGCTGAACAAGTGTTTAGTATTGGTTCCAACGCTTCATCCGCCTCAGCAAACGACTACAAGAACGAGGGCAGCATGACTCAGCCATCCCCGCTCAGCCGGGTCCAGGACGGTATCGCCTGGATCACCCTGAACCGCCCCGAACAGCGCAACGCGCTGGACATCCCGACGCTCAAGAACCTGCACGCCCTGCTCGACACCCATGAGGCGGACCCTGCCGTGCGCGTCATCGTCCTCAGCGGCGAAGGCCGCAGCTTCTGCGCTGGCGCCGACCTTGCCGAATGGGCCGAGGCCGAAGCCCGTGGCGAGCTGGAAACCTACGGTTGGACCGAAACCGCCCACGCCCTGATGCGTCGCCTGCATGGCCTGGACAAGCCGACCATTGCCGCCGTCAACGGCACCGCTGTCGGCGCCGGGATGGACCTGACCCTGTGCTGCGACTTCCGCATCGCCGGTGCCTCCGCGCGCTTCAAGGCCGGCTACACCGGCATGGCCTACTGCCCGGACGCCGGCGCCAGCTGGCACCTGCCGCGCCTGATCGGCAGCGAAGCGGCCAAGCGCCTGCTGTTCCTCGACGAGCTGTGGAACGCCGAGCGCGCGTTGAATGCCGGCCTGGTCGGTGAGGTGGTCGCCGACGATCAATTGCAGGCCCAGGTCGGCGAATTCGCCGCGCGCCTGGCCGCCGGCCCGACCTTCGCCTTCGCCCAGACCAAGCGCCTGATGCGCGACGGCGCCGCCCGCACGCTGGCCCAGCAACTGGAAGCCGAACAGGCCGCCGGGCTGCTCTGCGGCCGCAGTGAAGATGCCGCCGAGGCGCTGCGCGCCGTGGCCGAAAAACGCTCCCCCCAATTCAAAGGCCGCTGACGGCTGCAGGTGATGTGATGGATTTCCAACTGACCCAGGAACAGGAAATGCTCGTCGAGGCGGTCAAGGCTTTCGTCGAGAAAGAGCTGCTGCCGTACGAGGAAGAAGTGGACCGCGCCGACGCGGTGTCCCCGGAGCTGGCCGCGAAGATTCGCGGCAAGGCCCTGGCGGCCGGCTTCTACGCCTTCAACATGCCCGAGGAAGTCGGTGGCGGCGGCCTGGACTACCTGTCCCAGGCGCTGGTCGAGCGCGAGCTGTCCAAGGTCTCCTGGGCGCTGCACGTGTTCGTCGCGCGCCCCTCGAAGATCCTCATGGCCTGCAAGGGCGAGCAGATCCAGGACTACCTGCTGCCGGTGGTGCAGGGCGAGAAGATCGACTGCTTCGCCCTCACCGAGCCGGGCGCCGGCTCCGACGCCAACTCGATCAAGACCCGCGCCGTGCGTGATGGCGACGATTTCGTGATCAACGGCGCCAAGCACTTCATCAGCCACGCCGGCCATGCCGACTTCGCCATCGTCTTCGCGGTGACCGACACCTTCGAGCGCAACGGCAAGAAGCGCAACGCCGTGACCGCCTTCCTGGTCGACAAGGGCACCGCCGGCATGACCGTGCGCCGTGGCCCGCGCTGCGTCAGCAACAAGGGCTACCACACCTACGAAATCTTCTTCGACGACTGCCGTGTGCCGGCCTCCAAGGTCCTGGGCGAAGTCGACAAGGGCTGGGAAGTGGCCAACGCCTGGCTCACCGCCGGCCGCGTGATGGTCGCCGCCAACTGCGTCGGCCAGGCCCAGCGCGCGCTGGACCTGGCGCTGCAGTGGTCCGCCGACCGCAAGCAGTTCGGTCAGGCCATCGGCAGCTACCAGGGCATCTCCTTCAAGCTCGCCGACATGGCCACGCAGATCCGCGCCGCCGAGCTGATGACCCTGCACACTGCCTGGAAGATGGACCGCGGCAGCATGACCGACGGCGAAGCCGGCATGGCCAAGCTGTTCGCCAGCGAAGTGCTGGGCAAGGTCGCCGACGAGACCGTGCAGATATTCGGCGGCATGGGCCTGATGGACGAAGGTCCGGTGGAACGCATCTGGCGCAATGCGCGCATCGAGCGCATCTGGGAAGGCACCTCGGAGATCCAGCGGCACATCATTTCCCGCGAACTGCTGCGGCCGTTGCTGCGCTGATTGCGGGTGTTCTTCGGGGAGTGGCCGGCGCTGCCGGATAGACCCTCTCCCCAGCCCTGGCTGCGCGCCCCGCTCCGAAGGGAGAGGGGGCAAGAACGATTCGGCGCGTGGACAGACACCTGCGCTGAAGGATGACCCGAAAGCTCCCCTCTCCTTTCAGGGAGAGGGGCTGGGGGAGAGGGCAGAGCCCTGTACCGAGAACCCGACATGAAAAGAGAAAACCTCCAGCGCCTGCTGGCGCCCCGGCACCTGGCCTTCATCGGCGGCCGCAGCATGGCGCGCGCGCTCAAGCGTTGCGCCGAAGGCGGCTTCGCCGGCCCGATGTGGCTGGTCAACCCGCAATACGACGTACTCGAAGGCGTGCCCTGCGTGCGCAGCATCGCCGACCTGCCCGAAGGGCCGGACGCGGTGTTCGTCGCCACCAACCGCGACCTGACCCTGCAGGCCGTCGCCGAGCTGGCTGCCAAGGATGCCGGCGGCGCCATCTGCTACGCCTCCGGCTTCGCCGAGACCGGCGCCGAAGGCGAAGCCCTGCAGCGCCGCCTGCTCGCCAGCGCCGGCGACATGGCTCTGCTCGGCCCCAACTGCTACGGCCTGCTCGACTACCTGCACGGCTCCGCGCTGTGGCCGGTGGCCCACGGCGGGCACCTGGTGGAGAAGGGCGTGGCGGTGCTGACCCAGAGCGGCAACTTCGCCTACAACCTGTCCATGAGCGACCGCTCGCTGCCGATCGCCTACATGGCCTCGGTGGGCAACCAGGCGCAGCTGGGCGTGGCCGAACTGATGGACGTGCTGCTCGACGAGCCGCGTGTCACTGCCATCGGCCTGCACCTGGAAGGCCTGAAGAACGTCCCCGGCTTCGCCCGCGCCGCCTTCAAGGCGCTGCAGAAAGGCATCCCGGTGATCGCCCTGAAAACCGGCGTTTCCGAGATCGGCGCCGAACTGGCGCTCAGCCACACCAGCTCCCTGGCCGGTTCCGACGCGCTGTACGACGCGCTGTTCGACCGCCTCGGGGTAATCCGCGTCAGCGGCCCGGTGAGCTTCATCGAAACCTTGAAGGCAGCCGCCTGCGGCAACCTGCCGGCCGGCCCGAGCCTGGCCGCGCTGGCCTGCTCCGGCGGTGATGCCGGGCTGATCGCCGACTACGCCGAACGCAACGGCCTGAGCCTGCCCAAGCTGGTCGACGGCCAGCGCGCCGAGCTGGCCCAGGTGCTACCGGACTACGCCAACATCGCCAACCCGCTGGACTTCACCACCGCCATCTGGGGCGACGGCCCGGCCCTGCAGCGCATGCTCGACAGTGCCCTGCAGACCGACGCCGATGCCGCCCTGCTGGTGCTGGACTACCCCGGCGAGGAAACCGGCGAACGCCCGCAGTGCGACCTGCTGCTGGAGCTCTACTGCGCGGCGCTGGAGCGCCACGGCAAGGTCGGTTTCATCGCCTCCGCATTGCCGGAACTGCTGCCCAAACACGCCCGCGAACTGCTGCATTCCCACGGCGTCGCCGCGCTGCAAGGCGTGGAAGATGGTCTCGCCGCCTGGGGCCGCATCGCCCACTACCGCCAGCGCCGCGAAGCGCTGCTGGCTCGTGGCGAAGCCGCGCTGGTGCCGCTCTGCCCGCAAGCGCTGGAAGGCGAGGGCCGGCTGCTCGATGAGTGGCAGTCCAAGCAGGCGCTGAAACCCTTCGGCCTGCCGCTGCCGCGCGCTGCCCTGAGCACGCCGGCACAGGCCCGCGAAGCGGCCGCCGACGTCGGTTTCCCGCTGGCGCTGAAAGTGGTCAGTGCGCAACTGCCGCACAAGACCGAGGCTGGCGGCGTGGCGCTCAACCTGCGCAACGAGGCGGCGCTGGAAGCTGCGCTGTTCGACATGCGCGAGAACATCGCCCGCCACGCACCGGGCGTGCCCTTCGACCAGGTGCTGCTGGAGCGCATGGCCAATCCGCCGCTGGCTGAGCTAATCGTCGGCATCAAGCGTGAGAACGGCTTTGGTCTCGCGCTGGTGCTGGGTGCCGGCGGCATCCTCGTCGAGCTGCTCAAGGACAGCCGCAGCCTGCTGCTGCCGACCACCGACGCGGCGATCCGCGACGCCCTGCTTGGCCTGCGCAGCGCGCCGCTGCTCACCGGTTTCCGGGGCCGCCCGGCGGTGAACCTGGAGGCCCTGGTGGAAGCCATCCGCGCCGTCGCCGACTACGCCTGCGAGCACGTGGACAGCCTGCTTGAACTGGATGTGAACCCGCTGCTGGCGGACGCCGACGGCGCCGTGGCGGTGGATGCGCTGATCCGCACCGCCGATTGATGACGCCACACCTGTAGGAGCGAGCTTGCTCGCGAACAACCCCCCGCTGTGGGGCTCGGTTCGCGAGCAAGGGCTAGGCGCCCCCCTCGATCCTACGAAAAGCAAAAGCGGCGCCAAGCGTTGAAGGAAGAACACGAACGCTCCCTTTCCCGCTTGCGGGAGAGGGGCTGGTAGAGAGGGTGGTGGGCCGGAACTCGGTGCCATCGAAGAGCCCTCTCCCCAGCCCTTTCCCTGAAGGAAGAGGGAGCAAAAGCGGCGCACGCCGGACACTCGGCGTAGGCCCCAACGAGTAGGGCGAATAACCGCTCGCGGTTATCCGTCGAAAAACCATTCGGGAGATCGTTCATGCAAAACGACAAGACCCTCACCGGCGGCCAGGCCCTGGTGCGCCTGCTGGCCAACTACGGCGTCGACACCGTGTTCGGCATTCCCGGTGTGCACACCCTGGAGCTGTACCGCGGCCTGCCCGGCAGCGGCATCCGCCACGTGCTGACCCGCCACGAGCAGGGCGCCGGCTTCATGGCCGACGGCTATGCGCGCGTCAGCGGCAAGCCGGGCGTGGCCTTCATCATCACCGGGCCGGGGGTGACCAACGCCACCACCGCCATCGGCCAGGCCTACGCCGACTCGATCCCGATGCTGGTGATTTCCAGCGTCAACCACACCGCCAGCCTGGGCAAGGGCTGGGGCTGCCTGCACGAGACCCAGGACCAGCGCGCCATGACCGCGCCGATCACCGCGTTCTCGGCCGTCGCCTTGAGCTTATCCACAGCCTGCTTGAGCGCATCGGCGCTGGGCTGGCCACGGCCGGCGCGGCGCACCACCTCGTGGGTCCAGTCGCGGGCGACCGGGTTCGCCAGCACGTCCAGCGGCACGGAGATGTGCACCGGACGCGGGCGCTCGCTGTCGAACACGGCGTAGGCGCGGGCCAGCACCGCCGGCAGTTCGTCGACGCTCATCAGGGTGTGGCTGAAGGCGCTGACGCCGGCGACCATCGCGCGCTGGTTCGGCAGCTCGTGCAGGTAGCCGTTGCCGTGCGCCAGGCGCGAGCGCTCGTTGACGCTCGAGATCACCAGCATGGGGATGGAGTCGGCGTAGGCCTGGCCCATGGCGGTGAGGATGTTGGTCATGCCCGGGCCGGTGATGATGAAGCAGGTGCCCGGCTTGCCGGTGACGCGCGCGTAGCCGTCGGCCATGAAGCCGGCGCCCTGTTCGTGGCGCGGGGTGATGTGGCGGATGCCGCTGTGCGGCAGGCCGCGGTACAGCTCGACGGTGTGCACGCCGGGGATGCCGAAGACGGTATCGACGCCCCAGGCTTCGAGTTGCTTGACGAGGAATTCGCCGCAGGTGGTCATGGCAGTTCCTTAAGATTCATGGGTGAGGTCGTAATCATCATTCAAGCAAAAGGGCGCGGAGATCAGCTCGCCGCGCCCTTTTGCCCAGCTTGGTTTCTTATCAGGCCGCTTCGGCTACCGGCGCCGGGCGCGGCGACAGCAGGCTGACGACGATGAAGCTGACCAGGCCGATGGCCAGGCTGTAGTAGATCGGGGTGTTGGCGTCGAGGCCATCCTTGAACATGAACACCAGGGCGGTGATGAAGCCCAGGCCCATGCTGGTGATGGCGCCGGCGGTGGTGGCGCGCTTCCAGTAGATGGCGCCGATCAGCGGGATCAGCATGCCGCCGACCAGCAGGTTGTACGCCAGGGTCAGGGCGTTGAGCACGTCATTCACCACCAGGGCGATACCCAGTACCACGATACCGGTGAGCAGGGTGCAGATGCGGTTCAGGCTCAGGCGGGTGGAGCGCTGGCCGGTGAAGATCGGCAGCAGGTCTTCGGTGATGGTGGTGGAAGCGGCGAGCAGGCCGGCGCTGGCGGTGGACATCATCGCGGCCAGGGCGGCGGCGATCACCAGGCCACGGATGCCGTCCGGCAGAGCGGCGCTGACGATGGCGGCGAAGGCGTTGTTGACGTTGTCCAGGTCAGGCAGCAGGACCTTGGCGCACATGCCGATCAGCGCGCCGACCAGGCCGTAGATCACGCAATAGACGCCCGCGGCAGTGCCGGCGTACTTGGTGACCTTCTCGTCGCGGGCGGTGAACACGCGCTGCCAGATGTCCTGGCCGATCAGGATGCCGAAGAAGTAGATCAGGAAGTAGGTGATGATGGTGTCGTAGCCGATGGTGTGGAAGCTGAAGGCGGTCGCCGGCAGCTTCGCCACCAGTTCGTCCCAGCCGCCTACGCGGTACAGGCAGATCGGCAGCAGGATGAACATCAGGCCGACGGTCTTGATGATGAACTGCACGATGTCGGTCAGGGTCAGCGACCACATGCCGCCGATGGTGGAGTAGATCACCACGACGCCGCCGCCCAGCAGCACGGACACCCAGAACGGCAGGCCGAACAGGACCTGCATCACGGTGCCGATGGCCAGGGTGGAGACCACGCCGATCATCAGCGCATAGGCGAACATGATCACCGCCGAAGCCTGGCGGGCCATGGGGTTGTAGCGGCGCTCCAGGACCTGGGTGACGGTGAAGATGCGCAGCTTGAGCAGCGGTTTGGCGAGGAACAGGTTCAGCGCGATGATCCCGGCGCCCAGCGCGGCGCACAGCCAGAAGCCGGAGATGCCATGGACGTAGCCCAGGCGCACGGTGCCCACGGTGGAGGCGCCGCCCAGGACGGTAGCCGCCATGGTGCCCATGTAGAACGACGGGCCGAGATTGCGGCCGGCGACGAGGTAGTCCTCGTGGGTCTTGGCGCGGCGCATGCCGTACCAGCCCAGCCATAACATGCCGGCGGCATAAATCAGTACGACGATCAGGTCTAACGCCATGGTTGGTTCCTCACACTTGCATTGTCATTGTTGCCGCGCGCTCGTGGCGTGCGGTAGGCCATCGGACCGGCGGCAACCGGTCCGATGGGGGCTTTGGGGTATTTCGCTTCGCCAGGCAGCGAAGCCTGGATCAGGCCGTCGGCTCGCTGATGCTGCGAATCGGGCGGTCATGGCTGGAGACCCAGCGCGGGCCCTTGGGACCGTAGACGCCAGCGGGTTCCGGGAAGCTGCGCAGCAGGGCGACGTAGAGCAGGGCGGCCATGCCGAGGGTAACCGGCAGGCTGATGTCGATGCCGCCGGCCAGGTCGCCCAGCGGGCCGACGAACTGGCCCGGCAGGTTGACGAAGCACAGGCCCATGGCCGCGCTCGGAATCCAGGCACCCATGCCGCGCCAGTTCCAGCCGTTGTGGAACCAGTAGGCGCCGCCTTCCTGGCCGCGGGTGAACACCTGCAGGTCATCGGCGTGGTAGAAGCCACGGCGGATGATCAGGCCGAGGATCATGATCACCATCCACGGGCTGGTGCAGGTAATGATCAGCACGGCGAAGGTGGACACGCTCTGCACCAGGTTCGCGGCGAAGCGGCCGATGAAGATGAAGGCAATCGACAGCAGGCCGATCAGCAGGGTGGCCTGCACGCGGTTGAGCAGGCGCGGGAACACGCTGGACATGTCCAGGCCGGTGCCATACAGCGAGGTGGTGCCGGTGGACATGCCGCCGATCACCGCGATCAGGCACACCGGCAGGAAGAACCAGCTCGGCGATACGGCCAGCAGGCCGCCGACGTAGTTGTTCTGCGCGATGTAATCCGGCGCGTTGACCGCGACGATGGTGGCGGTGGCCAGGCCGAACAGGAACGGGATCAGGGTCGCCAGCTGGGCGAGGATCACCGCCAGCATGATGCGTTTCTGCGAGGTCTCGCGCGGGATGTAGCGCGCCCAGTCACCGAGGAAGGCGCCGAACGACACCGGGTTGCTCATGGCCAGCAGGGCGGCGCCGATGAAGGCGGCCCAGAAACCTTCGCTGCCCATCTGCACGGTGCCGGCGTAGCCGGCGTCGAAGGGACCGGCGAAGGCGAACAGGCCGAGCAGGAACAGCAGGCTCGCGGCCCACACGGCGATCTTGTTGACCATCAGCATGAAGCGGAAGCCGTAGATGCAGACGATCAGCACCAGCACGGCGAACAGGCCGTAGGCCAGGCCGAGGGTCAGGTCGGTTTCCGGCAGGTCGAACAGGCGCTTGGCGCCGCCGATCAGCGCGTCGCCCGAGCTCCACACGGAGAGGGAGAAGAAGGCGACGGCGGTGAGCAGCGACAGGAACGAACCGACGATCCGCCCGTGCACGCCGAAGTGGGCGCCCGAGGAGACCGCGTTGTTGGTGCCGTTGAGCGGGCCGAACAGGCCCATGGGTGCGAGGATGATCGAACCGACCAGCACGCCCAGGACGATGGCCCAGACGCCGGCCTGGAACGACAGCCCGAAGAGGACCGGGAAGCTGCCCAGCACGGCGGTGGCGAAGGTGTTGGCACCACCGAAGATCATGCGGAACAGGTCGGTGGGCGTGGCGTTGCGTTCGTGGTCCGGGATCTGTTCGACCCCGAATGTTTCGATGGTGGTGATTGCGTGTGCGTTGTTCTTGTTATCCATGACTTCCTCCCGGGGAGCCCTGTCTTTATGGCGTCGGAGACGGTGACAGGTGCTCGTGTGTGGCCAGCCAGCGGCCCAGTTTCGGATCACGGCGGAAGACGATGGTCTCCCGCTCGTGGTTCAGGCTTTCCTCTCCCTGGATGCGCAGCCGCGTGGCCACGTCGTGGCAGAACACGGCCACGTCCTCGCCCTGCAGGCTCACAAAGGTGTTGCTCGAAAGGCAGTCAAGGACCTCGAAACCATCGTCACGCAGCCAGCCTTCCCACACCTCGCGGTACGCCGCGCGCGACAGCAGCGGCTGCGGCCAGGTGTGGAAGATGAAGCTGGCGTCTTCGCTGAAGGCGGCGAAGTAGGCTTCGGTGTCGGTGCGCGCGAAGGCTGCCACGAGATCGCGGGCAGCCTCCAGCACCTGTGCTACGCAGGCGTCGTTATTCATGCAGGTGCTCGTGCGCTCAGCGGCGCTCTACGCCCGGGAGGATGCAGAGCATTTCGTACAGCAGGTTGGCGCCGAGGAGCGAGGTATTGCCGGTGGTGTCGTAGGGCGGGGAAACCTCGACCAGGTCGCAGCCGATGATGTCCAGCCCCTGGCAGCCGCGGACGATTTCCATCGCCTGGATGGTGGTCAGGCCGCCGATTTCCGGGGTGCCGGTGCCAGGCGCCCAGGCCGGGTCGATGCCGTCGATGTCGAAGGACAGGTAAACCGGGCCGCCGCCGACTTTCTCGCGGACTTCGGCCATCAGCGGTTCCAGCGACTTGTGCCAGCACTCTTCGGCCTGCACCACGCGGAAGCCCTGCTTGCGGCTCCAGTTGAAGTCTTCGGCGGTGTAGCCCTGAGCGCGCAGGCCGATCTGCACCACGCGGTCGCAGTCCAGCAGGCCTTCTTCCACGGCGCGGCGGAAGGTGGTGCCGTGGGCGATCTTCTCGCCGAACATGTGGTCGTTCACATCGGCGTGGGCGTCGATGTGAACCAGGCCGACCTTGCCGTGCTTCTTGTGGATGGCCCGCAGGATCGGCAGGGTGATGGTGTGGTCGCCGCCCAGGGTCAGGGGGAGGATGCCGTGGTCGAGGATCTTGTCGTAAGCCTCCTCGATGATGCGCACCGCTTCCATCAGGTTGAAGGTGTTGATCGCCACGTCACCGATGTCGGCGATGTTCAGCGAATCGAACGGCGCGGCGCCGGTGGCCATGTTGTACGGACGGATCATCACCGACTCGGCGCGGATTTCGCGCGGCCCGAAACGGGTGCCGGAGCGCAGGGAGGTGCCGATGTCCAGGGGCACGCCGACGAAGGCGGCGTCCAGCTCGTTGAGCTCTTCGGGGGACTGGATATGCGGCAGGCGCATCATGGTGGCGATGCCGCCGAAACGCGGCATTTCGTTGCCGCCCAGGGGCTGGTGAAGTTTCTTGTCCATGGGAAGGGCCTCAGGCTGATCGCTGTCTTCGTGGAAACAGGCTTGTTGAATACTGAGACCGGATTCTCGTCAGGGGCGGTAGTGGAAAAAATCGCTGGCTACAAATAATCACTTCAGAGTTTTCTAAACTAACGGGGATCGCTAGACTGCGCCACCTTGCCGCAGCAGGCGGCCCGGCAGGCCTGTGGCCTGCGGTTCCTGGATAGATAGCTGGCTAGCTATCATCTGTCTTTCAGGTACACAAAGTACTGAACTAGAGCGGCCCGGCCGCGGTTTTGCGGAGTCTTCATGAGCACGAGCGCACTGCCCGACGTCAAACTGCTGCGGATTTTCGCCTGCGTGGTGCGTAGCCAGGGCTTCGCCGCCGCCCAGCAGGAGCTCAACCTGTCGACCTCGGCGATCAGCACCTACATGAGCCAGCTGGAGAACCAGCTGGGCATCGTGCTCTGCCACCGCGGCCGCGGCGGCTTCGGGTTGACCAGCAAGGGCGAGCTGTTCCACCAGGAAACCCTGCGCATCCTCGGCGAACTGGAAGGCTTCGAGCGCTACGCCGCGACGCTCAAGGGTGAACTGCGCGGCACCCTGAACCTCGGCGTACTAGACTCCACCGTGAGCGACCCGGCGCTGCCGCTGGCCGATGTCATAGGTTCCTTCAGCGGCCTGCACCCGGCGGTGCACCTGCACCTGCAGGTGCAGAGTCCCTACGAGCTGCAGCTCGCGGTGCTGGACAACCGCCTGGACCTGGCCATCGGCTCCTTCTTCAGCCGGATGAACGGGCTGGTCTACCAGCCTCTTTATAGGGAGCAGCACTGGCTGTACTGCAGCGACCGCCATCCGCTGTTCGACGGCCGGCGCATTCCCGCCGAACTGATTACCCAGCAACGCATGGTCGGCCGTGGCTACTGGAGCCAGGCGGAACTGGCGCGGCACGGCTTCAAGCACAGCGCCGGCACCGTGGAGAGTATGGAGGCGCAGCTGATCCTGATCCTTTCCGGCGGCTATATCGGCTACCTGCCCGAGCACTATGCGCACCCCTGGGTGGAGCAGGGCCGCCTGCGGGCACTGTTGCCGGCGACCTTCGGCTACCAGGCGCCGTTCTCGCTGATCCTGCGCCGCGGCCGCTCCCGCGAGCCGCTGATCCAGAACTTCCGCGACCTTCTGCGCACCCAGCCGAGCCAGTCGTGAGCCGCGCCCGCTGCCCGCGCTGCGAGCGCCCGCTGGACCATTGCCTGTGCCCGCTGATCCCGCGCCTGGACAACCGTACCCGCGTGCTCCTGCTGCAGCATCCCAGCGAAGCCGGGCATGCGCTGAACACCGCGCGCCTGGCGGCGCTTGGCCTGGCCAACGCGGAGCTGAGGGTGGGCGAGGATTTCAGCGGCCTCGACCTGTCCGCCTGGGACGCCTGGCTGCTGTTCCCCGGCGAATCCGCCGTGGCGCTGGCCGAGCTGGCTGCGCAGCCTGTGGATAAACCGCGCCTGCTGGTCGTACCCGACGGCACCTGGCGCAAGGCGCGCAAGCTGCTGCATCTCAACCCGAACCTCGCGGCACTGCCGCGGGTCGTTCTGCCTGATGGACTGACCTCGCGCTACCGTCTGCGCAAGGCGCCGGCCGAAGGCGCACTGTCGACCATCGAGGCGGTGGTGCATGCGCTCGATGCGCTGGATGCGCCGCAGTCCCATGCCGACCTTCTGCGTCCGTTCGATGCACTGATCGACGGGCAGATTGCGGCGATGGGCGAGGAGACCTTTTTGCGCAACCACGGGCCTCATAGCTGACCGGCGGATAACGCCTTGGGCGTCATGCGCCCGGTGCTTTTCGTAGGAGCGAGCTTGCTCGCGAACAGTTTTCCGGCGGCTCCGATGCCAGGCGGTTCGCGAGCAATAACGAAGGCGTCCCCCTCGCTCCTACAGGTTTGCGGGTGATCCTGTCGGTTTCGATAGGGGGCAGGTCCGTAGGGCGGAAAGTGATGGGTATCGCTGCGCTCCACGCCATCCTACGTCGTGTTGGTGCTGTGGATATCTACCTTTGCGGGGACAAGGCGCGATAGCGCTCCACCAGCAGCGGAATGGCCCGCTCGCGCCAGAACTGGCTGCTGATCATCCCGCTGGACATACCTCCATGGGCATGACGCGGCAGGTGGATGTGGGCGGGATGATCCAGGCCGACGCCGGCAAGCTGCTCGAAAAGCCGCGCGAGTAGTTGCGTCAGCTCTGTCTCGCTGGCAGGCCAGGGCGCGTCGGCGAGATGCTCGGCCATTTCCCGCCACAGGTAGGGATCGCCCCGCAGGCCCCAATACAGGGGCTCTTCGCGGAACAGTTCGGCGACGGAGATGGGGGCTGGCATGGGCGGACGTCCTTGTGCAGTGGTCGGGCTGCCGCGCGTTGGCGGGGAGGGCAGTGTCGCCGCTGGCGCGGGCATCTGGAAAGATTTCCCGTGCGCCGATTTCTGCCCGGCGGCCAGACTGGCGCCGCCGCTGCCGTTATACTGCGCCCCTCATTTCCCTTCGCGAGGTGTTCGTCCGATGCGCAATTGATGCCGCCGTGGTTTCACGGCCCGTTTTCTTCCCTGGCCCGTTCCCGGGGGATTTCCGGCATCACTCTGGTATTGCGCATGACGAGCCCGTTCACCCTGGCGCTGCAAGGCGTCTCCTTCCAATTGCCCAGCGGCGAGATGCTGCTGAGCGACCTCAATGAAACCTTCGACGACCGCCGTACCGCGCTGGTCGGGCGCAATGGCGCGGGCAAGTCCGTACTGGCGCGGATCATGGCCGGCGAGCTGGCCGCCAGCGCCGGCCACTGCCTGGTATCCGGGGCGGTGCATTACCTGCCGCAGCGCATCGAACCACAGGCGTTCCGCAGCGTCGCCGAGCTGGCGGGTGTGCAGCCGCTGCTGGATGCGCTGGCGCGAGTCGAGGCCGGTGGTGTCGCTCCCGCCGACTTCGAGCGGCTCGACGGTCGCTGGGATATCCGCGCCCGTCTGGAAGTCGAACTGGCTGCCGCCGGGCTGGCGCATCTGCAGCCGGATACGCCCGCCTCGCGCCTCAGCGGCGGCGAATGCACGCGGGTGGCGCTGCTCGGCGCCTGGCTCAGCGACGCGGACTGGCTGATCCTCGACGAACCGAGCAACCACCTCGACCGCGCCAGCCGCGAGGCTCTGCGCGGTCAGCTACGGCGCTGGCGCGGCGGCCTGATCCTGATCAGCCATGACCGTCTGCTGCTCGACGACATGCAGCGCATCGTCGAGTTGTCAGCCGCCGGCCTGCGCAGCTACTCCGGCGGCTATGCCTTCTACCGCGAAGTGCGCCAGCAGGAGCAGGACAACGCCCAGCGCGAGTTGCAGCGGCGCAAGCTGGAGCGCGATCGCCAGCAGCACGCCATGCAGGAGCAGCGCGAGCGCCAGGAGCACCCCCAGGCGAGGGGACGCAAGGACGCGAAGGGGGCCAACCAGGCGAAGATCCTCGTCGACCGGCAGAAGGAGCGCAGCCAGACCAGCATCGCGCGCCTGGCCACGCAGCATGAGGATCGGCGCGAGCTGCTGGCGCAAAGTGTGCGAGAGGCTTTCGAACAGTTGCGCGAAGACGCGTCGGTGGTGCTGAACGCGCCGGACTGCGAGTTGCCCGAATCCCGTGGGGTCTTGCTGCTGGAAGCACTGCGCCTGCCGTTCGGCAATGCCGCACCGCTGGACCTGCAGTTGAGTGGCCCGCGCCGCGTGGCGGTCAGCGGGCGCAACGGCAGCGGCAAGTCGACCCTGCTCAAGGTGATCGCCGGCGTGCTCAGTCCCGCCGCTGGCTCGTGCGAAGTGAAAGTGCGCAGCGCCTATCTGGATCAGCATCTCGCCGCGCTGTTGGCCGAGCGCTCGGTGCTGGACCTGCTGCAGGAGCGCAACCGCGCGGCGGACCCTTCGGTGCTGCGCACCCGGCTCGCGCAAATGGGTTTGCCGGCGGCACGGGTCGAGTTACCCAGCGGGCGGTTAAGCGGCGGTGAGCGGTTGAAGGCGGCGCTGGCCTGCGAGCTTTACGCGGAGCATCCGGCGCAGCTGCTGCTCCTGGACGAGCCGGACAACCACCTTGACCTGCCGTCCCAAGAGGCGCTGGAAAACCTGCTGCGGCAATACCGCGGCGCGCTTCTGGTGGTGTCCCACGACGCTGCGTTTCTCGACCGGCTGAAGCTGGAGGCGAGGTTGGAATGCGCGGAGGGCGGCTGGCGTTGGCTGGTCGAATGAGGCTTTACCGGCCGGAAAGGGCTGGGTAGGATCGATTTCCCTCACTTTCCGGCTGCCTCTGCCGTGTTCCGCCCAGGCGTTGATTCGCGAAGCGGGCATTCATGCTGCCGACGCTCCAACGGCCGTCACCTCTCGTGGCGCGCTATCCCTTTGTGATCTGAATCAGGATGCATTCATGCTCATTCGCCAACGCATCGCTGCGGACAACCCGCGGCTGCTCGACATCTGGCTGGGCGCCGTGCGCGCGACCCACCATTTCCTCCAGGCGTCGGATATCGACGAACTGCTGCCCCAGGTCCGTGACCTCTACCTGCCCGCCGTCGAGGTCTGGGTGGCGGTAAATGGCGAAGACCGCCCGCTGGGTTTCATCGGGCTCAATGAACGGCATGTGGAAATGCTCTTCATCGACCCGGACTGCCGGGGCCGTGGCCTCGGCCGCGCTCTGCTGGATTTCGCGCGCGAGTTGCGCGGTGTGCTGAGTGTCGACGTCAATGAACAGAATCCTCAGGCGGTGGGGTTCTATCGGCACTATGGCTTCGTGCAGACCGGGCGCTCGCCCACAGATGGCGAGGGGCGGCCTTTTCCATTGCTGCACATGAGCCTGCCGGCCCCTGAATAAGGCACGGCTTACCTGTAGGAGCGAGCTTGCTCGCGAACAAATGTCCCGCAGCTCCGGAGTCAAGCGGTTCGCGAGCAAGCTCGTTCCTACGAAAAGCTGTTTTGTTCTGTCTCGCTGCTGCCGAAACGGATGCTCCGCGCGCCGAGCCTGAGCAGGCTGTCGGCGAACAGGTCGCTGGCAGTGTGGCGGCAATCCCAGGCAGTCTCCCAGTCTTCCCGGCGGCGCCAGTGCAGGCGGCCGACCAGGCGCGCGGGTTCGCCTTCGGCGTGCAGTTCGCTGGCGAGGTAGCCGGGGCGCAGGTAGAACAGCTCCTGCAGATGCGACAGGTAATCGCCCAGGCGCGCGGCGATGTGTGGGCGTTGCTCGGACGTGACGTCGATCTCGATCTGCAGGATGTAATGCGGGTCGTCCACGCAGGCATGGGCGCTGATCGGGGCGGGTTGTGTCATGTTGCTGGGCTCCCTGGCTTGAACCGAATGCCTGGCGAGGGTAAAACCTCAACATAAGTTGAGGTCAATAGCCCATGAAAGAATCTTCTTCCTGCTCCATGCACCGCGAGCTGAGCGTCGGCGAGCTGGCCAAACGCGCTGGCGTGGCGGTTTCCGCGCTGCACTTCTACGAGGCCAAGGGCCTGATCAGCAGCTCGCGCAATCCCGGCAACCAGCGCCGCTATTCGCGGGACACGCTGCGCCGGGTGGCGGTGATCAAGGTCGCGCAACGGGTGGGTATTCCCCTGGCGGAGATCGCCGAGGCGCTGGGCTCGCTGCCGACCGGGCACAACCCGACGACGGCGGACTGGGCGCGATTATCGGCGCGCTGGCGGGATGACCTGAACGAGCGGATCGAAAAGTTGCTGCTGCTGCGCGATCAGCTGGATGGCTGTATCGGCTGTGGATGTTTGTCGATGGAGGCCTGCCCGCTGCGCAATCCGGGGGATCGGCTGGCGGAGGAGGGGCCGGGGG
>NZ_JBGLYK010000250.1:0-7436 GCF_047304025.1 Pseudomonas sp. Pseusp97
CCCCCCCATCTTTTTTTTTCCACCCCCCCCCCCCCAACCCCCCATTCCTCTACGTCTGGTGGGCTCGTTTTTGTTTATAATAAACCGGCAGGCGCCGCCTCGGCGGCACGCCCGAGGCGGTATTCGCCGACGAGGAGATGCTGCGCCTGACCCTGCCGGTGATGCGCGCCGACTTCCTTCTCTGCGGCCTCTACGACTACCGCCGCCGCGCGCCGCTGGCCTGCCCGATCCACGTGTTCGGCGGCAAGGCCGACCGGCTCTCGGTGGACTCGCTGTCCGCCTGGCAGGACGAAACCAGCGCCGGGTTCTCCCTGGAAATGCTCGACGGCGGTCACTTCTTCCTCAATGACGGCGAAGCGCGCCTGCTCGAGCTGCTGCTCGGCCACCTGCGCCAGCCCGGCCAGCCGACCAGCGCAGCGCTGGCCTGATCGATTCAAGCGGAGACCCCGATGCATACCTCCACTCTGTTCGACATTGCTCCCCTGGCCGAAGCGCGCGGAGGCCTGCCGCTGCTGGTGCAGGCTCGCGGCGACGGCATCGACCTGCTCGACGCCCTGGCCGAACTGCGGCCGCTGGTGGCCGAGCGCCTGCCTGTGTGCGCCGGCATTCTCTTCCGTGGCTTCCAGGTCGGTGCGCCGGAGCGCTTCCGCGAGTTCGCCGCCGGCTTCGGCCACCCGCTGCTCAACTACGAGTTCGGCTCCACCCCGCGCAGCAATGTCACCAGCGGCGTCTACACCTCCACCGAATACCCGCCGCACCAGCACATCCCGCTGCACAACGAGCAGGCCTACACCCGCGAGTGGCCGCTGAAGATCTGGTTCTACTGCGTGCAGGCCGCGCAGAGCGGTGGCGAGACGCCGATCGCCGACAGCCGCGAGATCTACCGCCGGGTCGACGAGGGCATCCGTCGGCGCTTCAGCGAGCGCGGGCTGATGTACACCCGCAACTTCGGCAACGGCCTGGATGTGGCCTGGGAGCAGGTGTTCAACAGCAGCGATCCGGCGGTGGTCGAGGCCTACTGCAAGGCCCACCACATTGGCTGGGAGTGGAAGGAAGACGGCGAGCTGCGTACCCGCCAGGTGTGCCAGGCGGTGGCGCAGCACCCGTTTACCCGCGACTGGGTCTGGTTCAACCAGGCGCACCTGTTCCATGTCTCCAACCTGCTGCCGGAGGTGCGCGAAAGCCTGCTGGAAATCGTCGACGAGGAGGACCTGCCGCGCAACGTCTACTACGGCGACGGCAGCCCCATCGAACCCTCGGTGCTCGACGAAATCCGCGGTGTGCTGGAGGAGGCCAAGGTGAGCTTCCCCTGGTACAGCGGCGACGTCCTGATGCTCGACAACATGCTCGCCGCCCACGCCCGCTCGCCGTTCAGCGGGCCGCGCAAGGTAGTCGTGGCGATGGCGGAAGGACATGGCGCTGATGCCTGAGGCTGGCTTGCATTGCTCGCTCGGGGCGTGCGGCCGGGGCTGGGGAGAGAGCCGCGCCCAGCCCCGGAGCGGCCGGAAGCACCCTCTCCCTAGCCCTCTCCCTGAGGGGAGAGGGGACTGGTTCGGAGCAGATGGATGTATCAGGAGTACGCCGGATGTAAACGCCGGCGCGGATAGCTCTTTCTCCCTGAAGGGAGTGGGGGCTGGTTCGGAGTTGGTGGATGTTTCAGGAATACGCCGGCCCTGACGCTCGGCACAGACAGCTCCCTCTCCCTTCAGGGAGAGGGCGGGGGGAGAGGGCAGCACCCAGCGCCGGAGTGGCCGGAAGCACCCTCTCCCTGACCCTCTCCCTGAAGGGAGAGGGGACTGGTTCGGAGCAGATGGATGTATCAGAAGTACGCCGGACGTAAACGTCGGCACGGATAGCTCCCTCTCCCTTCGGAGCGGGGCGCGTAGCCAGGGCGGGGGGAGAGGGCAGCGCACAGCGCCGGAGCGGCCGGAAGCACCCTCTCCCTAACCCTCTCCCTAAAGGGAGAGGGGACTGGTTCGGAGCAGATGGATGTATCAGGAGTACGTCGGACGTAAACGTCGGCACGGATAGCTCCCTCTCCCTGAAGGGAGAGGGGACTGGTTCGGAGCAGATGGATGTATCAGGAGTACGCCGGACGTAAACGCCGGCACGGATAGCTCCCTCTCCCTTCAGGGAGAGGGCTGGGGGAGAGGGCAGCGCCCAGCGCCGGAGCGGCCGGAGGCACCCACTCCCTGACCCTCTCCCTGAAGGGAGAGGGGACCGGTCGGAGCGAGTCAGCAGTTCGGCTCTCCGATCCCCAGTACGCAAAACAGCTGAACCCACGAATTTCCCCCGTCGGGCCCCACGCGCCCGCCGACAGAACAGGTGATGTCATGAACGACCGTTACGAAGCCGCAGGAAACCTGGTCGAGGCCCTGCTGCAACGCGCCTGCGAAATGCCGCGCAAGACCGCCCTGCGATTCATCGCCGAGAACCTCGAACAGCCCATCAGCTTCCGCGAGCTGGACGAGCGCGCCCGCGCCATGGCCGCCTGGATGCTGCGTCACGGCCAGCACGGCGACCGCGCCGTATTGCTGCTGCCCAGCGGCCCGGAGTACGTCACCGCGTTCTTCGCCTGCCTCTACTCGGGGATCATCGCCGTGCCGGCCTATCCGCCGGAGTCCGTGCGCCCGCAGCACCTGGCGCGCCTGCGCTCGATCCTCGATGACGCGCAGCCGAGCCTGGTGCTCACCGACTCGACCCTGATCGAAGCCCTTCGCCCGGCCTGCGCACGGGAGAACGGCGACAGCCCGCAGCTGCTGGCGGTGGACCAGGCCGACCCGGCGCTGGCCGTCGAATGGCAGATGCCCGAGTTGGCCGACGACGACATCGCCTTCCTGCAGTACACCTCCGGCTCCACCTCGACGCCCAAGGGCGTGCAGGTCAGCCACGGCAACCTGGTCGCCAACGAGCGCCTGATCCGCCACGGCTTCGGCATCGGCGACGACGACGTGATCGTCAGCTGGCTGCCGCTGTTCCACGATATGGGCCTGATCGGCGGCCTGCTGCAACCTATCTACAGCGGCATCGAGTGCGTGCTGATGTCGCCGCGTTACTTCCTCGAACGCCCGCGCCGCTGGCTGGAAGCCATCGCCCGCTTCGGCGGCACCGTCAGCGGCGGGCCGGACTTCGCCTACCGCCTGTGCTGCGAGCGGGTCAACGAGGCAGCCCTGGAAGGCCTCGACCTGAGCAAATGGCGCGTGGCCTTCTCCGGCTCCGAGCCGATCCGCCCGGACACCCTGGAGCGCTTCGCCGCCTGGTTCGCCCCGGCGCAGTTCGACGCCTCGTCCTTCTACGCCTGCTATGGCCTCGCCGAAGCGACCCTGTTCGTCACCGGCGGCGTGCGCGGCGACGGCATCGGCCAGCTGGAGGTGGACCTTAATGCCCTGGGCGAAAACATCGCCCGCCCGGGTCGCGGCACCTCGCTGATCAACTGCGGCCGCGCCCAGCCCGACCATGAAATCCAGCTGGTCGACCCGGTGAGCGGCGGAAGCCTCGGCCCGGACCGCGTCGGCGAAATCTGGAGCAGCGGCCCCAGCGTTGCCCTTGGCTACTGGCGCAACCCGGAAGCCAGCGCACGCACCTTCGTCGAGAAGGACGGCCGCACCTGGCTGCGCACCGGCGACCTGGGGTTCCTGCACAACGACGAACTCTTCGTCACCGGCCGCCTCAAGGACATGCTCATCGTCCGTGGCCAGAACCTCTACCCGCAGGACCTGGAGCGCTGCGTCGAGGAAGAGGTGGACCTGGTGCGCAAGGGCCGCGTCTCCGCTTTCGCCATCGAACATCAGGGCCGCGAAGGCATCGGCATCGCCGCCGAAGTCGGGCGCAGCGTGCGCAAGCTGATCTCCGCCGAAGCGCTGGCGAAAGCCATCTCCGCCGCCGTGGCGGAGACCTTCCAGGAAGCGCCGCTGGTGGTGGCGCTGCTGGAACCGGGCGCGCTGCCCAAGACTTCCAGCGGCAAGCTGCAACGCTCGGCCTGCCGCACCCAGTTGCTCGACGGCAGCCTGCCGGCCTACGCCATCCAGCGCGCCGGCGAGCCGATCAGCGATGGCGCCAGTGCCGGGCCGGTCGCGCCGCTGTCCGCCGAGGAGCAAGCCATCGCCGCGCTGTGGAGCGAAGTGCTGGAATTGCCGGCGATCCGCCGCGACGACAACTTCTTCGCCCTCGGCGGCAATTCGATCAAGGCCACCCAGCTGATGGCGCGCCTGCGTGAACGCCTTGGCCGTGCCGTGGAATTGCGCCTGCTGTTCGAGGCGCCGGAGCTGGGCGCCTTCACCGCGGCGCTGGCGGCACTGCCGACCACTGAAGCCGAAACCATTCCTCAGGTAGAGCGTGACGGCCTGCTGCCGCTGTCGCCGGCTCAGCGCCGCCTGTGGTTCCTCTGGAAGCTGGAGCCGGAAAGCGCCGTCTACCACATCGCCGGACGCATGAACCTGCGCGGCGAACTGCGCCGCCCGGCAGTGGAGCAGGCTTTTGCCGTGCTGCTGGGCCGCCATGAAACCCTGCGCAGCCGCTTCATCGAGCAGGCCGATGGCGAGGTGGCGCTGAGCCTCTCCGACGCTACGCAAGCAGAGCTCACCGAGAGCGACTTCAGCGCCCTCGGCAATGCCCGCCGCGAAGTCGCCGCCCGCGATGACGCCAACGCCTTCGCCGCGCAGCCGTTCGACCTCGCCAATGGCCCGCTGCTACGCCTGCGTTTGCAGAACCTCGGCGGTGGTCGCCAGGCGTTGCTGCTCTGCGTCCACCACATCATTGCCGACGGCTGGTCGCTGAACCTGCTGCTGGACGAGTTCGCCGAGTGCTACCGCGCCATCGTCGAGCAGCGCGAGCCAGTGCTGCCGACCTTGCCGCGGCAGTACCTCGACCTGGCCGTCGCCCAGCGGAACAAACTGGAAGCGGGCGAGGGCGCGCGCCTGCTGGAGTGGTGGAGCGAGCGCCTGGGCAAACAGCACTCGCCGCTGGAGCTGCCGTTCACCACGGGTGGAAATGGCCAGAGCGCCGAGCTCATCGAGCGCGAAGTGGACGCCGAGCTGACCGCCAAGCTGCGCAGCCTGGCCCAGGCCCACGGCGCGACCTTGCCGATGCTCCTGCTCAGCGCCTACAACCTGCTGCTGCAGCGCTACAGTGGCCAGCACGACCTGCGCATCGGCCTGACCCAGGCCGGCCGCGAGCAGCTCGACAGCGAGCGACTGGTCGGCTTCTTCGTCAACCTGCTGGTGCTGCGCAGCGAGCTGCCCGAAGGCGCCAGCCTGCGCGGCGTGCTCCGCCAACTGCGCGACGACCTTCTGCAAGCCCAGGCGCACCAGGGCCTGCCGTTCGAGCAACTGGTGGAGGCCCTGCAACCCGAACGCGGTCACGGTCGCCATCCGCTGTGCCAGGTTGCCTTCGACCACCAGTGGCAACCGCGCGCCGGCAACGGCCTGCCGGGCGTCAGCGTGGAAGCGCTGGAGCAGCTCGACCTGGAAACCCCCTTCGACCTGGTGCTGCGCGTCCGCGAGGGCGAGCAGACCCTGCGCCTGAGCTTCTGCTATGCCCGCGAGCGTTACGCCGCCGCTGGCATGCAGCGCCTGGTCGGGCACTTCCTCGACCTGATGCGCGCCTTGCCGCAGTTGAATGCCGACGGCGTGCTCGATGCGCGCGACTGGCTGCCCGCCAGTGACTGGAGCATCGCCGTGGCCGGTGAGGTGCCGGCTTTCGAGGCGCTGAGCGAGACCATCGCCGCCCAGGCCCGGCGCCATCCGGCCAAGGTCGCGTTGATCGACGAGCAGCGCGAAGTGAACTTCGCCGAGCTGGAGGACCGCTCCAACCGCCTGGCGCAACGCCTGATCCAGCGCGGCATCGGTGCGGAGCGCCGGGTCGCCGTGGCCCTGCCGCGCGGCGTGGACATCCCGCTGGCCCTGCTGGCTGTCATGAAGGCCGGCGGCGCCTACCTGCCGCTGGACGTCGACTACCCGCAGGAACGGCTGGCGTGGCTGATGGAGGATGCCGGCGTCGACCTGCTGCTGACCAATGCCGAACTGGCCGAGCGCCTGCCGCTGCCCGCTGGCATCGAGCGCCTGGTGCTGGAAGAGGCCGACCTCGCCAACGCCCTGGCCGTGCGCCCGCTGGTGCGCGTCCAGGCGCAGAACCTCGCGTACCTGATCTACACCTCCGGCTCCACCGGCCAGCCCAAGGGCGTTGCCGTCGCCCACGGCGAGATCGCCGCACACTGCCGCGCCATCGGCCAGCGCTACGCCATGAGCGACGCCGACCGCGAGCTGATCTTCATGTCCTTCGCCTTCGACGGCGCCCACGAGCGCTGGCTCACCGCGCTGTCCCACGGCGGCAGCCTGCTGATCCGCAATGACGCGCTGTGGACCGCCGAGCAGACCCTGGAACAGCTGCGCCGCCACGAGGTGACGGTCGCGGCCTTCCCGCCGGCCTACCTGCAGCAACTGGCCGAACAGGCTCTGATCACCGGTCACGCGCCGAGCATGCGCATCTACTGCTTCGGCGGCGATGCAGTGCCGGAAGCGGCCTATCAGCTGGCGCACCAGGCGCTGAAACCGCAGCACCTGATCAACGGCTACGGTCCCACCGAAACCGTGGTCACCCCGATGTTGTGGAAAGCTGACGCCCGCACCACGTGCGGCGCGGCCTACGCGCCCATCGGCGAAGTGGTCGGCGAACGCAGCCTGTACATCCTCGACGACCGCCTGCAGCCGCTGCCGCGCGGGGTTGCCGGCGAGCTGTATATCGGCGGCCACGGCCTGGCCCGTGGTTACCACCAGCGCGCCGGCATGACCGCCGAACGCTTCGTTGCCGACCCTTATGCCGATGGCCTGCGCCTGTACCGCAGCGGCGACCGCGTGCGCTGGCGCGAAGACGGCGCGCTGGACTACCTCGGCCGCGTCGACCAGCAGGTGAAGATTCGCGGCTTCCGCATCGAGCCGGGCGAGATCGAAGCCCGCCTGCGTGCGCTGCCCGGCGTGCGCGAAGCGGCGGTGATCGCCCGTGATAGCGAGCGCGGCAAGCGCCTTCTGGGGTACGTCTCCGGTGAGGACCTTGCCGAGGATGCGCTGAAAACCGCCCTGCGCGCGCAACTGCCGGATTACATGGTGCCGTCGCGCATCCTCGTGCTGGAGCAGATGCCGCTCAATGCCAACGGCAAGATCGACCGCAAGGCGCTGCCCGAGCCGCAGGAAACCGCCTGCACCAGCGAAGCCCCGCGCGACGGGCTGGAAAGCCGCGTCGCTGCCGTCTGGGCTGAAGTGCTCGGCGTGCCCGCTGTCGGCCGCGCGGATGACTTCTTCGAACTGGGCGGCCACTCGCTGCTGGCCACGCAGGTCATCTCGCGCCTGCGCCGCGACCTGGGCTGCGAAGTGCCGCTGCGCGACCTGTTCGAAGCCAGCCGCCTGGACGAATTCGCTGCACGGCTGACGGGTCTTGCGCCC
>NZ_JBGLYK010000251.1:0-7373 GCF_047304025.1 Pseudomonas sp. Pseusp97
GAGCTGCGCCCGCTGGGCCTGCGCGACTTCCAGCAGCGCCCGGTGCTGGGCCTGTATTGCCAGCAGCATCGCCAGCTGATGAACCTGGAAAAGCGCCTGCGCGAGGCTGGCGTCGAGGTGTTCGAGGCGGACATCCGCCCGCCCGAGCGTTACCTGATGGAGCGCTTCATCACCGCGCCGGTCAGCTTCAGCGGCGAGCCCGGCGAGGGCGGCAGTATCGCCACCGCGCAACTGCGCCCGGCGCCGGAGTACAGGCCAAAGCTGAAACTGGCCTCGCTGGACATCGAAACCAATATTCGTGGCGACCTCTATTCCATCGCCCTGGAAGGCTGCGGCCAGCGCCAGGTCTACATGCTTGGCCCGGCCAATGGTGTCGATGGCGAGCGCGATTTCGAGCTGGAGTACTGCGACAGCCGCGCGCAACTGCTGGAGCGCCTGAACCAGTGGCTGGCCGAGCACGATCCGGACGCCATCATCGGCTGGAACCTGGTGCAGTTCGACCTGCGCGTGCTGCAGGAGCATGCCAAGCGCCTGGAGATTCCCCTGCGCCTGGGCCGTGGCGGCGACGAGATGGGCTGGCGGCAGCACGCTTCGAGCAACCATTACTTCGCCGCGGCGGCGGGGCGGCTGATCATCGACGGCATCGAGGCGCTGCGCTCGGCGTTCTGGAGCTTCCCCTCGTTCAGCCTGGAAAGCGTCTCGCAGCAACTGCTCGGCGAAGGGAAATCCATCGACAACCCCTACGACCGCATGGCCGAGATCGACCGCCGCTTCGCCGAGGACAAGCCAGCTCTGGCGAAATACAACCTCAAGGACTGCGAGCTGGTCACGCGCATCTTCGAGAAGACCCGCATCCTCGACTTCCTGCTCGAGCGCGCCAGTGTCACCGGCCTGCCGGCGGACCGCAGCGGCGGCTCGGTGGCGGCCTTCACCCACCTGTACCTGCCGCCGATGCACCGGCTGGGCTACGTCGCGCCGAACCTCGGCGGCAAGGCGCCGGAGGCCAGCCCCGGCGGCTTCGTCATGGATTCGCGGCCGGGGCTCTACGAGTCGGTGCTGGTGCTGGACTACAAGAGCCTGTACCCGTCGATCATCCGTACCTTCCTGATCGACCCGGTGGGGCTGGTGGAAGGCCTGAGCGATCCTTTGGACGAGGCGTCGATTCCCGGCTTCCGTGGCGGGCGCTTCTCGCGCACGCAGCACTGCCTGCCAGCCATCGTCGAACGCGTCTGGCAGGGCCGCGACGCTGCCAAGCGTGACGGCAACGCGCCGCTGTCGCAGGCCCTGAAGATCATCATGAACGCCTTCTATGGCGTGCTCGGCTCCAGCGGCTGCCGCTTCTTCGACCCGCGCCTGGCCTCGTCCATCACCATGCGCGGCCACGAGATCATGCGCCGCACCCGCGAGCTGATCGAAGGGCAGGGCCATCGAGTGATCTACGGCGACACCGACTCCACTTTCGTCTGGCTCGGCCGCGCCCATGACGAGGACGAAGCCGCCGAGATTGGCCATGCGCTGGTGCGCCACGTCAACCAGTGGTGGGTCGAGCACCTGCGCGAGGAGTACGGGCTGGAAAGCGCACTGGAAATCCAGTTCGAACGGCACTTCCGGCGCTTCCTGATGCCGACCATCCGCGGCGCCGAAGAAGGCAGCAAGAAACGCTACGCTGGCCTCGTGCGGCGTGCGGACGGCAGCGACGAGATGGTCTTCAAGGGTCTGGAAACCGTGCGTACCGACTGGTCGCCGCTGGCCCAGCAGTTCCAGCAGGAGCTGTACCTGCGCATCTTCCAGCGCCAGCCCTACCGGGATTACGTCCGCGATTACGTGAGCCGCACCCTGGCCGGCGAGCAGGACAATCTGCTGGTGTTCCGCAAGCGCCTGCGCCGCCAGCTCGGCGACTACGAGCGCAACGTGCCGCCCCACGTGCGCGCCGCGCGTATCGCCGACGACTACAACGAGCGCCAGGGCCGCCCGCGCCAGTACCAGCGCGGCGGCTGGATCAGCTACGTGATCACGGTCAATGGCCCGGAACCGCTGGAAACGCTCGCCTCGCCGATCGATTACGACCACTACGTCAGCCGGCAGCTGCAACCCATCGCCGACGCCATCCTGCCCTTCGTCGACGATGACTTCAGTGCGCTGATCGACAAGCAGATGGGGCTGTTCTGATTCCTTGGACGGCGGAATGAACAAGGCCGGCAAATGCCGGCCTTGTTCATGGCGGGGAGCGCATCAGTCGCCGCGGTATTCGCAACCGCTGGTGCAGGTCTCATGCACGCGCACCTTGGACAACTCCGGCAGCAGCGGCTTGAGCTGTTGCCAGATCCAGCGGCAGAGGTTCTCGCTGGTGGGGTTTTCCAGGCCGGGAATGTCGTTCAGGTAGTTGTGGTCGAGCTGGTCGTAGATCGGCTTGAAGATCTGCTTGATCTCGGCGAAATCGCGAATCCAGCCGGTATGCGGGTCGACCTCGCCCTCGATGTAGATGGCGGCCCGGAAGGAGTGGCCATGCAGGCGGCCGCACTGGTGCCCGGCAGGAACATGGGGCAGGCGGTGGGCGGATTCGAAGGTGAACTCTTTGAACAATTCCACGTGGTGCGCTCTGTGACGGTCGCCGGCCCTGGAACGGGCCGGCCGGAAAATGGGCGCATAGTCTATCACCATCGCACCCACCGGACTGGCCGATCCGGCCAGCGGCTCACTTGATCGCCAGGCGCTTGGCCAGGCGGTTGAGGTTGGCGCGGTCCAGGCCCATCTCGCGGGCCACGGCCGCCCAGTTGCCGTCGTGGCGCTCCAGGCTCTGGCTGATCAGGCGGCGCTGGAAGGCCTCCGTCGCCGGGCGCAGTTCGCCGGCAGCTTCGATGTCGCCGGCATGGCGGTCGTCGCTGTCGGTGCTGACGGCTGCGCCTTTGTGCAGATCGTTCAGCGTGAGGTCTTCGACGCCCAGGCTGAGGATGCGCGAGCGCTGCGAGTGGTTCGCCAGGGCCTTGAGGGAAGCGCGGCCGATCAGGTGCTCGAGCTCGCGTACGTTGCCCGGCCAGGGGTAATCGACCAGCGCGGCCTGGGCTTCGCGGGTCAGCCGCAGGCTGCGCAGGCCCAGGCGTGGGCGGTTCTGTTCGAGGAAGTACCCGGCCAGCAGCAGGACATCGTTGCCGCGCTCGCGCAGCGGCGGAACGCGCAGCGGGTACACGCTCAGGCGATGGTAGAGGTCCGCGCGGAAGCGACCGGCGCGGACCTCTTCGGCGAGGTCGCGGTTGGTGGCGGCGATCAGGCGCACATCCACGTGATGTTCGCGGTCGGAGCCCAGGCGTTGCAGCTGGCCGCTCTGCAACACGCGCAGCAGCTTGGCCTGGATCGACAGGGGCAGCTCGCCCACCTCATCGAGAAACAGCGTGCCGCCATCGGCCAGCTCGAACTTGCCGCGTCGCTCGCCCACGGCGCCGGAGAAGGCGCCACGGACGTGGCCGAAGAGTTCGCTCTCGACCAGGGTTTCCGGCAGCGCCGCGCAGTTCAGGCTGATCAGCGGCTGGGTACGACGCAGCGACTGGGCGTGGATGGATTGCGCGACCAGCTCCTTGCCGACGCCGGTTTCGCCGGTGATCAGCACGCTCAGGTCGCTACCGGCGACCACCTGGATCTCGCCCATCAGCGCCTGGTGCGCCTTGCTCTGGCCGATCAGTTCCCTGGGCTGGTCGCCGGAGGCGCGCTGGTAGGCGTCGGCGCGCTGCTGCTCGTGTTCGGCGCGCTGGGCCAGGTCGGTCATGCGCTGGTTGGCCTTGACCGTGGCGGCGGCGAGGCTGGCGAAGGCTTCCAGGTTGTCCAGGTCGCCGCTGGAGAAGCGCTCCGGGTCCAGCGCGTCCAGGGTCAGCAGCCCCCAGGGTTGTTCATCGACCAGCAACGGGCAACCGAGGCAGTCGTGGACCTCCAGGTGGCCGTGCAAACCCTCCACCAGCCCGTCATAAGGGTCGGGCAGGCCGCAGTCGGCGGCAAAATGCGTCGGGCCGGGATGCTCGATGAGGGCGCGCAGACGCGGGTGCTCGCTGATCCTGAAGCGGCGGCCGAGGGTGTCCTGGCTCAGTCCGTCGACAGCCAGCGGTACCAGTTGGTCGCCTTCCAGGCGCAGCAGGGCGGTCGCATCGCACGGCAGCAGGCCGCGCAGGGCTTCCAGCAGGCGGCGATAACGTTCGCTTTCCGGCAGCTCGCGGGACAGGTCGGCGACCAGCGGGAGGAGGGTGGCCAGCAGAGGATTGCGAGTCATATTGACCTCTTGGGAGTCGTTATGACTCGGTTGGAGTGCGGTCATTATGACTCATGTGCGGCCGGCGCGCCCGTGATTCCAGGGCTGCTCGCTTGGCACGCTTCCTGAAATGCCCCTCGCAGAAGGCGCAGGCGCCCACTCACTGCCTGGCCCACGCGAGGAGAACCCCATGCTGTCCAACGAACACCGTACCCTGGTCAAGGCCACCGTTCCGCTGCTGGAGACCGGCGGAGAGACACTGACCCAGCACTTCTACAAGATGATGCTCAGCGAGTACCCGGAAGTTCGTCCGCTGTTCAACCAGGCGCACCAGGCCTCCGGCGACCAGCCCCGGGCGCTGGCCAATGGCGTGCTGATGTACGCCCGCCATATCGATGAACTGGAGCAGCTCGGCCCGCTGGTGGCGAAGATCGTCAACAAGCACGTTGCCCTGCAGATCCAGCCGGAGCACTACCCGATCGTCGGCAGCTGCCTGCTGCGGGCGATCCGTGAAGTGCTGGGCGAGGAGATCGCCACCCAGGCGGTGATCGACGCCTGGGCGGCGGCCTATGGTCAACTGGCCGATATCCTGATCGGCGCCGAGGAATCGGTGTACCAGCACAACGCCGAGCAACGTGGCGGCTGGCGCGGCGCGCGGCGCTTCCGCCTTGTGCGCAGGCAAGCCGAAAGCGAGGAAATCACCTCCTTCTACTTCCAGCCGGTGGATGGCGAGCCGCTGCTGGACTTCCAGCCGGGCCAGTACATCGGTCTGTCCCTCGACAGCGGCGGGGAAGAGGTGCGCCGCACCTACTCGCTGTCCGATGCGCCCAATGGTCGTGAGTACCGCATCAGCGTGAAGCGCGAGCCCGAAGGCAAGGTGTCGAATTACCTGCACGACCGCCTGAACCCGGGCGATGAGCTGGACCTGTTCCCGCCGGCGGGCGATTTCGTCCTGCGTCAGAGTGACAAGCCCCTGGCCCTGATCACTGCCGGTGTCGGCATCACTCCGGCACTGGCCATGCTCAGGCCCGCGCTGGAAGCCGGCCGCGAAGTGCACTTCATCCACTGCGCCCGCCACGGTGGCGTGCACGCGTTCCGCGAATGGGTCGAGGCGCTGTCCGATGCGCATCCGCAGCTCAAGCACTACTTCTGCTACAGCGAGCCGCGCGAGCAGGACGCATCCCACGCTGCAGGCTTCCTCAGCCGCGAGCGGCTGGCCGACTGGCTTCCGGAAGATCGCGACCTGGACGCCTACTTCCTGGGTCCCAAGCCGTTCATGGCCCAGGTGAAGCGTCACCTGCGCGAGATCGGTGTTCCCGAGCAGCAGTCCCACTACGAGTTCTTCGGCCCGGCCAGCGCGCTGGAGGCCTGAACCTGAGCGCCGGCCCGCCGGCGGGCCGGCGCAACCCGAGGAGGTGTGTGATGGAAAGTCTTTTCGCCTGCCCGCAACGCAATCTGTCGATGTCCTGGTCACTGCTGACCGGCGGGCTCGTCTTACTGCTTCTGGGAATCGTCGGAGCCTATTTCGTCGATGGCCATCTGAACCTGCAGAGCGTTGTCGCAGCGCATGCCTTCACCATCCTCGGTCCGACATTATTGAAACTGGGCTACGTGCTGCGGCTGGTGGCCCAGCATCAGATGCGCAAGGAAGGCTGGGAGGCTTGCTGTGTTGCTGGTTGATCGAAAGGCTCTGCTGACCATCGCGCCGCTCTGGCGCCTGGGTTTCCGCCCATTCTTCCTCGGCGGCGCGGTGTTTGCGCTGGTCGCCATCGCGGCCTGGGCGGCGGTGCTGCTCGGTGTGCTGCCGGCGTGGCAACCGCTGGGCGGCTGGCTGGCCTGGCACCGCCATGAAATGCTCTTCGGCTTCGCGGCGGCGATCATCGCCGGCTTCCTGCTGACCGCGGTGCAAACCTGGACCGGCCGCCCCGGCGTCAGCGGCAAACCGCTGATGCTGCTGTCGCTGGTCTGGCTGGCGGCGCGGGTGGGCTGGCTGGTCGGTGCGCCGCTATGGCTGGTTACCGTGCTGGAGCTGGCGTTCATGCCGGCGCTGGCCTTCTTCATCGGCCGCAGCCTGTGGCTGGTCCGGCAGAAGCGCAACTACCCGGTCATCGTGGTGCTGAGCCTGCTGGCGCTGGCCGATGCGCTGGTGATGGCGGGCGTCTGGACCGGCAACGAAAGCTGGCAGCGTGGTGGCGCATTGGGCGCGCTGTGGCTGGTGGCGGCGCTGATGGGGCTGATCGGCGGCCGTGTGATTCCCTTCTTCACCCAGCGCGGGCTGGGCCGCAGTGCCCAGGTGCCGGCCTGGAACTGGCTGGATAATTCGCTGCTGGGCGGCACCCTGCTGGTGGCGGTGCTGAGCGCCGTCGGCATCGGCCTGACGCCGCATCTGTTGGTGGGCCTGCTGTTCGCCGCGCTGGCGGTCGGGCATCTGATCCGCCTGTGGCGCTGGTACGCCAAGGATTACTGGGGCGTGCCGCTGCTCTGGTCGCTGCACCTGGCCTACCTGTGGATGATGCTGGCTCCGGCGGGCATGGCGCTGTGGCACTTCTCGCCGACCTTCAACCCGAGCCTGGCGATCCATGTGCTGACGGTGGGCGGTGTCGGCGGGCTGATTCTGGCGATGATCGCGCGGGTGAGCCTGGGCCACACCGGCCGACCGCTGCAGCCGCCGAAGGTGATGGCCTGGGCCTTCGTGCTACTGAACCTGGGCGTCGTCGCACGGGTGTTGCTGGTGATCTGGTGGCCGCTGGAGGGCCTGAGCATCGCGGCGGCGTGCTGGGTGGTGGCTTTCCTGCTGTTCGCCTGGCACTACGGACCGATGTTCTGGAAGCCGCGGCTGGATGGGCAGCCGGGGTAGGGCAGTTCGCGAGCGAGCCCCGGCACGAACCGGCTCGTTCGTAGGGCACATGACGCGCCAGCGTTATCCGCCGCGAGGCAATCGGCGGATAACCCGTTCCGGGTTATGCGCCCTACGGTGCCACATTGATTGGGCAGCACAGCCCTTGCAGGAGCGAGCTTGCTCGCGAACCCCGCCTGGGCGTCGGCATGGCCAGCTGGCCATAGTCCCGGCTGCGCCGGGATTTCGCGGAGAAGCTCCGCTCCTACGAAAAACGCACGGTGCCAACCTGTAGGAGCGAGC